>CALVJU010000014.1 GCA_944332375.1 uncultured Bacilli bacterium | reverse complement strand
TAGAGATACTGCTATAAGAGAATTAAAAGAAGAAGCTGGTATTACTGCAGAAAATTTAGAACTTGTTGATGTATTATCCGGAAAAGAGTATTATTTTGAATATCCTAATGGAGATAAAATGTGTACCGTTATAGTTTTATTTAAAGTAGTAAATTACACTGGTACTATTAAAGTATCAGATAACGAAAGTAAAGAATTAAAGTTTTTTTCACTTAACGATTTACCAAATATGGAATCTAGAGCCAAAGCTATAATAGATAAAATAAAAGATGGAACAATAAAAATTTAATAGTTTAATCAAATGCACAGAAATGTGCTTTTTTGTCGCTAAAAAGAAAGGAGATGAACTTTATTAACTACTTTTTGAAGTAGTATTACCACAAATTCTTGATTATTTTGAAGAAGATAAAGAACAAGTAACTAATTATTCCTATTAGAAATATTAAAGAATGATAAAAAATATCAAGAACAAGTTAAAAGAGTTTTAGAACCGAATAAGCAAAATAAGAAAGGAGAATAAAGTTGAGTTATGCTATATTTAGGAGTAAAGGTATTAAAACTTTAAATAATTTATCGAAAATCGGTTCTCACAATCAACGAACAAAATTATTATAAATCTAATCCAGATATTAGAATCGAAGATTCTAAAAATAATATTGAATTAGTTGTAATAAGAAGAAAAGACTACTTTGTTCATTTTTTGTCACAAAACTCTTTACACTAACTTGAAGATCGCCTATGAAACTTACGAGTTTGCTTTCTGACTATTATTACCCCTATCTAAAAGAAAATAATAAGACATTTTATTACCTCTATATTATTTGTACCCCCATACAAATTCATATTTAAGGGAATATCCCCAATCCCCTTAAATATTAAAAATAAATTAGAAAAAGATAATGTAAATTTTATTTTCTACATTATCTTTAAATTAAATACAGTTTAATATTTCTGGAAAATTATCATATCCACTATCAAAGTTTAGATGACCACCATTTTTAATAATAATTTCTTTTGCATCAATTGATTCTGCCAATTCATGAAGTATGCTTTGTGGAATATAAGGATCATCATCTCCATAAATACAGATTATCTCATTAGTATATTTTTTAATTTGCTTAATTTCATTTTCATCTACATAATAAGTTGGATTGATTTTATTGTGTATATCATTTTCATCAGGTGCTAAATAATTATTAAACCCACTTACTAATATTAATTTATCAATTTTAATCTTAATGTTTTTTAAACCAAGGAAAACAGTTTTCTATATTACTTCCCATAGTTAATATTTCTTCCAGACAAATAACCATAACAGAATTTAAATCTATTTCTTGTTCACTATTCAAACAAAAGCACTCAAAATCTCCTTTATCTTACTTTTTTACAATATAAATATTTGTTTAACCAACATTCATCATTATTTTCATTATATTCTCCAACAGGTATTGGAATTGATAAATCTTCCCCTAGTTCATATATTACTTCTTTTAGCTCTAGATGATCTATATAGTATTTTGGAATGGAATTACATCCCAAATAAACTCCCATGATATTTCCTGTTAATGCACCAGTTGAATCACTATCTCCGTCATGATTTATAGCACATATAATTGCATTTTCAAAACTA
The DNA here is from genome assembly GCA_944332375.1 of uncultured Bacilli bacterium. Lineage (GTDB taxonomy): Bacteria > Bacillota_I > Bacilli_A > RF39 > UBA660 > UMGS2016. The sequence continues at coordinate 5,093 of CALVJU010000014.1, read as the reverse complement.
TCTTGATATTTTAAACAAGAATAGATTGCAATGGCAAAAGTTTCTTCTGCTACCCATCCTTCTCCAAGTTGGCAAATTGCATCCACATCAGAAATATGATCTTTACTTAATTCTATTGCTCTTTTTACTAACTCTTCAAAATCTTTATTATATTTCTTATCATAAATGTTAAATTTTTCTTTATATTGTGCCATGGCTCTATTTAAAGCTTCTTCTATATTCAAATGTTCATTTAAAATAAAATATATCATTGTGGCAAAAACATAAGATGGAATATTTGCAAGTGGATGGGCATGCGTTATAGCACTTATTTCAGCGGCAAATTTCCCTGCGGACTCAGGATTTCTCATATATAATCCTAGTGGTGCAACTCTCATGATTCCTCCACAACCTTTGCTGTCATTTATTGGGTTTTCAATTGTTCCTTTTTTACCAGATAATAATGCACTTATACAGGTATTTCCTGGTGCTCTTGGAATATTAAGTTCTTTTATATCTTTTATCCACGAAATTTTATTTTTATGATGATCCGTATTATTTTGTGTATCTAACCAATCCAAATATGCTTCATAAACTGCATCTGATGGTGATGGTGCAATCCCCTTCATGGCCCCTCTAGTTTCGCGCCATAATAAACCATTAGCAGTAAATAAAGTCATTTGTGTATCATCAGAAATAATACCTTTGTCATCTTTATATTGAGTTATCTCTTTTTCATGAATATTTCTTTTAAATTCTATTTGATAACCTAAAGCATCTCCAATTGCACCACCAATTAATGAACCGATGATTCTATTTTTTCGATCAACCATATCATTATTATATTTTGTATTTTTATCTTTATGCGACACCTTATTACTTGGTTTAAAAAATTTTAAAATTTTCATTTCCTACTCACCTATCTTTTCTAACTATCTATACTTTATCACAAATCATGAAATTGTTCTATAAAAGCATTTGAGTTTATATAAATTTTTTGGTTTCATTTATTTATATAATGATTTAAGCAAAAGAATAATAAAATCCTTACTTTAGAACCATATCATTTAACTAGATGCATCAATGATTAATTTGATGTAGTTTCAATTGAACAAGAAGTTACTCTTTTTATTACTCAACTAAAATTAGTGATCAATAGTTCATGAGATAATATAACAAAAGAAAAAGACGATTGATGAATTAACGTTTATAATCGTCTTTTTCATATAGTAGGATATTCATTCCTGTTTGTGTTTCAATTCCCATTCTGTGCTTTGCATTATGAGTTCTCCAATCTTCAACACTATCAAAACCTTGACTTAATGCTTCTTTTTCTATATCCTTTTGGATAGAATTGTCAATTATTTCACGGTATCTTTGTTCTTCTTTTGTTAAAGGTTTTTCACCTGGAATTCCAGCTCTAAATAATCCCATATCTACTGACAGTGAACATTTATCCGGCCATGTCATATTAGCAAAAAAATCTTCATGAGTGCCATTTGCAACAGATTTTTTAAATTCATCAATTCTTTTTAATTCAATGAATTCAATTGCTTTTGAAATTTTATCCGCCAATTCTTCATTACCGTCTAATAATGCTTTTATAAGAATTAATGCTCTTGTTGATTCGCTCACTTCACCTATATACTCTGCAATTTGTTCGGGTGTTAAATTCATTTTATCAAGGAACTCAACCATATTCTCTATAATAGAATTAGCAATGTCATCTCCAAAAATATTACGTATTTCATCGTTCATAATATACTTCCTCCCTTTGTGCGTCCTATGTTATCACATTGCGAAAAGCATGTCAAATTCACGTTCTTGCTGTTTATCGTATGAATGTCTAGATTATGATAAGTACTTTACCAAAATGATAGGAACTGGTCCAGTATAATTAAAATTTTTTTAATTTTTTTATTACTTCTTTCCGATTTAATATTCCATCAAAACATCTGACTCCATACAATATATCTTTATATCTATATTCTGATAAGGTTCCATTAACATCAAAAAATACATATTTATTACTCCTAATTTTTAAAATAGCATAGAACATTCTCCCTAACTTTTTCCTATACAATTTTTACATTGAAAATTTTTAAAAACAATTCTGTAGTTAATGATATTTAAGCATTTACTAAATAAACTAAAATTTCTTTTTTATCCACTCAAGAATGAAAGAACTTATTTCATTTTCTTTATTATGATAGAAATGATCTGCATTTTCTATAATTTCATATTCAAAATCATTGCAACTTTTGGCTTTATTTTTTAATAAATCTAAATGTAGATAATTATCTGATTCATTTGAACCTGAAAAAGTTAATATTGGAACATCTATTGATTCAAATTGATACCAATTATCTGAATTATTCATAACAGGTAAATTATTTAAATTAGAGCATATATTAAACCAATTATAATATGTTTGAGAACTCATATACATATAATCTTCGACTAAGTTACTAAGTAGTTTAGTTGGATTACCATTATCAATATTTGATTTTGCTTCTTTAAGTAGGTTTTTATAATCTTTTTGATGTAATAAGTGAATCCCTACCATATCAGGAGCACTCGCAAGTATCATTCCTAAAATATCTGGATGCTTTTTATAATAATAGTAAATTAATTTATTACATCCATAACTATGTCCCATCAAAATAATTTTTTTATAACCTAGTTCTTTTGCTTTATCAATTGCTAAATCAATATCTAAAATACAATCTTCAAAGATTTCATACATACATCCGCATCTTGTAAAAGAACCATCTTTCATCAATATATCATTTTCTATTGAATATCCTCTATTATGTTCATAGAGAAATCCAATTTTATTTTTCGACAGAAGATTACCACATTCTATTGCAAAATAATTATCAATTATCGTTTGACACATTCCGTGAATAAAGATGACACATATGTTCTTTTCCTTACTATTAAAATGTACCATAGGAAGGCGTAATCCATCTTTTGTATAAGCCTCATTAATAAACTCTACATGATTCATAAAACATCTCCAAAATCTATTTTAAATCAGAGTTTAATAATCTTTGATTTAATTCCCAAAGTGCAGTTTTATTACTATCAAACTCTAATTTTTCATACGCTTCATCAAATGGAAACCACTCATATTGTTTATGTTCACTGGATAATTTAATATCATTATTTTCCGTAAATACTCCAAATGAATGTTCTGTAACAACATATACATCATTTCCCCAAGAAAACTTTCCTGTTATATTAACAACTGGTATTGAGGAAACAGATGATAGTTCAAAAATATCGTTTGCCTCTATACCTGTTTCTTCAAAAACTTCTCTTTTTACTGTTTCAATTAATGTTTCATCATCTTCTACTCCACCTGATATTGCTTGCCATACTTGTAATTTTTTTCTGTAAAAGATGCAATATTCATACTCATTATTTTTGTTTTTCCTGTATAAAAATACTAATACTTGTTTTGGTTTTCTCATATTATTTGCTCTCCTTTGATACATTCATTATATCATTTCATCTAAAGTTTTTTCAATATATCCACTCCATTAGTGCATAAACGATTACGCCTCTATCTTTTCTTCACAAATTGAATTTCTTCTAAATCATCTGGAACGATAACATTACCATTGAATACACTTTGTGCTTCTTCTAAATATAATCGTTTTCTATCAATTCCATGTGATTCTTCTGTGTGGTAAAGGATTAAATTTTTAACACTTAATTCATTCATTGTTTTAGCAGCACTTAACGCAGTTGAATGATTCTTTTCATATGCATGAAAGATATTTTCTTCTCTTTGTCTGTTAATTTTTGCGTCATATTTATTACTCCTAACTTTTAAAATAATTTATATAAATATTTTTAAGACAAGAATATAGTTCGTAACTTGGATGTGACTCACTTCTTGAAAATATAAAGAAAGAACGATAAAAGATGGTATTTATAAAAATATCATCCCTTTTGTATCATTTTAACTAATGTTTTCTTCAAAATTCTATCTCCATTTTTAGGTCCAGTTCCTAAGGCAGATATTTCAACATTAGTTTCACTTTCAAGCCAACTAAAATATTCTCTTAAATATTTATGAAAATAATAATCTTCAAAATTACCTTTTTCGCCTTTATAATCCAAATCTAAATGTTGAAAAAAATTTAAATACAAACTAGATGGAGTATTAATTTGACAATTTGTTTTTAACTTTTTTATATCTAGATCAAATACTCGCCTCTCCATTTTTGTTACTGTCGTTTGTTCAGATTGATCAAATATGGTATTAGGTGGGAAATCACTATCTACCATTGGAATTTCAATTAACTTTGTTTCATATTCAGGTAGTCCCCTAGATTTATACATTAATCGTTCTAATTCTAGTGCTTCAAGCAATGTTATAGTATCTAAACTCTTTGATCTATAATTTTCTCCAAAAACTTGTTTTAAACCCACTTCTGGACAATGAGTAATAATTTTCTTTAGCCTTTTCCTCTTTAAATGGTGAGGAAAACATTCAACATAACCACGATGAGGATAGCTTCCATACATTGCAGCAATATTAATTTGAGTCCATGTTAATTCTTCCCCATCACCATAATTTCCTGAATAAATATATTCATCAGATTTTGTTATATTACTGATTCTTATAGGGAAAGGTCTTATAACCATAATTGTTTGTAATAATCTTTCACTAGATATTCCTGAATCTGCAAGCAATTGAGTAGTAGATACATTTCTACTAGTAACATAAGGATAATCACCACTATGATTTAAATCCAAATCACATCCTTGAGATCCTTCTAACATCACATATTCTAGAGGATTATCAAGATGATTATATAATCTTTCAAGCCATTCATCATTAGAACAAACAATAGCATTTCTAAAAGTCTTAAAAAATTCTAATCTATTATCACGAAGAATCTTTTCACTTGAAACAGCTCCACAACCTTTAAATGTTGAACCACTTTTAATATATTTTCTCTCATATTGTTTATGGTAGTGTGCAATCTTTTATACACTACTACTCGTTTTTTCCTTTATTTATAAGACGTTTTTCTATATTTTTCTTTTTCCCTCTTTTTTAGGGAATTCTTTTATAGAAAATGTCTTTTTTATCTATC
>CALVJU010000013.1 GCA_944332375.1 uncultured Bacilli bacterium | reverse complement strand
TAGAAGATACTGAAAAAGAACAAATAGAACTAACTTATGATGAATTAAATATAGAGAAATTAGAAGAAGTAGGAGAAAGTGATCAATTAGATTATGAACAAAGTGATGTTGTTGATCAATATCAAATTGTATTAAAGAAAGTAGAAGATCATTATCAAATTATTTCCAATAAAAAAATATAAAGAAATTGTCAAGAATGGAGTTTTTTTCAAGCATACCGTAAAGAAAATAGATGTGGTTATGATATACTAAAGAAAAAGGGGTGAGAACAGTGTATTATAAGACAAGACATTTTCTTTACGGTATTTTCTTTTTCTTGTGTATCACCATTGTATTACTGATTGGTATGATTGGGTATTTAGAATGGAATTATGCCCATCAAGAAAGAGATCGTAATATTGTAGAATCTACGGAATGGAAGCAATTAGAAGAGAATCAATTGTTTTTAGGAAAGTCTTTTGTTTTTCTTGCACCTTATGTGAAGGAAGAAAGTATTTTATTTCCTATGATTAATTTAAATAGTGAAGAAGTGATTGCAATCAATGATGATCTAAGAGAAGCATATCAAACTTGTGTTTCAATGAAACAAGAGGGTCATGATGTACGTAGTAATTATGAATACACTGTACAAAATAATATTCTTTCTATCCTTGTGGTAACAAATATAGATGGCGTGAATTCTTATGAGACTTATGCCTTTCATTTAGATACCAGCAAGATTGCCAGTTATCAGACCATTTATCAAGAAGCAGGGATTACTGATCAAGAAATGATGAATCGTGTTGAGATTGCAGTACAAAACTATTATACAGATGTTTCTGAAGAACTCTCTTTTGATAGAGAACAATATGTTAGTGAAACTATGGAACGTTATACACAAGCTTTAGAACAAAATACACTAAAATATTATTTAGGAAAAGATAAAAAATTATCTCTTTATTTAGAGATGAGAACTCCAGGAACAGGTGAAATTCGTTATCAAATGGTGTCAATTTAAGAAGTGAAATACTTCTTTTTCTTTCTGTGACAAGAAAGTCACTTCAAGTAATAGAACTTGTAGTATAATAATAACAGAGAAGGAGGGATGAAAGTGGAACGTTTTCAACCAGATATCAAACAAGGACTTACAAAAAAACAAGTAGAACAAAGAATACAAGATCAACTTTATTTTATTGATCATGCGGCAAAGACAAAAACGATTCCGGAAATTATACTCAGAAACTTAATCACTCCTTTTAACTTATTAAACTTATTTTTAGCGTGTGCGGTGATATTAAGTGGATCGTATAAAAATTTATTATTTATGGGGGTTGTTATTTGTAATACACTTATTAGTACCATTCAAGAAATTCATGCGAAACGTTTGATTGATAAACTATCGATTCTTGCGACAACCAAAGCAACTGTTGTCAGAGAGGGAAAATTACAAAAAATAGATATTCATGATCTTGTCTTAGATGATATCATTCGTCTAGACCGAGGAGATCAGGTTGTTGTAGATTCTATTATTCAAACAGGAGAAGTAGAAGTCAATGAATCTATTATTACTGGAGAAGTGGATCCTATTTATAAAAAAGAAGAAGAACTGATTTTATCTGGTAGCTTTATTACCTCTGGAAGTTGTTATGCGAAAGTAGAACATGTAGGTAGTGAGAATTATACTTCTAAAATTGCTACAGGATCCAAATATGTGAAAAAAGTAAAATCAGAGATCATGTTGACATTAAATAAAATTATTAAAGTCGTTTCTATTATTATATTACCCCTTGGTATTTTGTTGTTCTTAAGACAATACGGTCTTCATCATTCCCTCAATCAAGCAATTTTAAATACCGTTGCTGCGGTGATTGGTATGATCCCAGAGGGACTTGTGTTACTGACAAGTACTGTTTTAGCAGTAGGGGTTGCGAAATTAACAAGACATAAAATTTTAGTAGAGCAATTATACGGATTAGAAACATTAGCGCGAGTAGATACTATTTGTCTTGATAAAACAGGAACCCTAACAACAGGAGAGATGAGAATTCACGAGTTAACTCCATATCGTAACCATACCAAAGAAGAAATGGACAAACTCTTGAACCTGTTAGCAACAAACTTCGATGATAAAAACACAACCATGGATGCGATAAAAAAAGCATATCAAACACCAATGGAACAAGAAGTCATTGCCCAAGTTCCTTTTACATCGAAAAAGAAATGGTCGGGAATCTCTTTTCAAAATCAAACAATTCTTTTAGGAGCATTAGAATTTCTAGTAGAGAAGCCTTCTAAAGAAATGAGAACTACTGTAGAAAAACTCTCTAGTGATAGTCGTGTTGTTGTCCTTGCTACTTCTAAAGAGGATTTAAAAGAAAAAACACTACCAAAGAACATGGAAGTGATTGGATTTATTCAAATTCAAGATTCTGTTCGTAAAGAAGCAAAGAAGACATTGAATTATTTTAAAAAAGAGGGAGTAGATATCAAAATCATTTCAGGAGATCACGTCAAAACAGTTATGAGTGTGGCAAAACAAGTTGGTATTCTCGATTTAAAAGCAATCGACGCAACAGAATTAAAAGACGAAGAAAGTATTCAAAGTGCGGTAGAACAATATCAAGTATTTGGAAGAGTTACCCCAGAACAGAAACAGAAGATGGTAAAAGCATTACGTGAAAACGGACATGTTGTCGCCATGACAGGGGATGGAGTCAATGATGTTCTTGCTCTTAAAGAAGCAGATTGTAGTATTGCTGTTGCAAGTGGTAGTGATGCTGCTAGAAATGTATCAGAAATGGTTTTATTAGATTCTAATTTTGATCGCCTTCCTAAAATATTAAATGAAGGAAGACAGATTATCAATAACATTGAACGTTCTGCTACTTTATTTTTAGTAAAAACAATTTATGCAACCTTACTTGCAATTTGTTTCTTATTTATCTCTCTTCCATATCCATTTGTACCAATCCAACTTACCTTAACAAGTGTTACTACCATTGGAATTCCTTCCTTTATCCTCGCTTTAGAGCCAAATAAAAAAAGAGTGAAGAAACATTTCTTCTTCAATATCATCAGTAAATCTATCCCGACAGCAGTCACCATTGTAGAAAGCATTTTAATGATCCTTGCTGTAGGAACACTCTTTCACTTTACAAGAGGACAATCCTCTACAATCTGTGTTTTAACAACAGGCTTTATCTCATTTATGTTGTTATTCCGTTTATGTTATCCATTTAACTTATTACGAGGTGTTTTATTTGGAAGTATGGCAATTGCTTTCTTAGTGGGAGCAATCGGACTCAACGAATTATTCTCTCTTTCCTTCTTGCCATTTGATAAACTGATATTCCTAGCTATTTTCATGTTACTATCTTATGAGATTTATATGTTGAATTTAAATTTATTCATGAAATTATATCACACCAAAAGATTTCAAAAAATAAGAGATTTTATTTCTTCCTAAAATCTCTTTTTTCATATTCTTTTTCTATATTTTATTTGAAAATGACACAGTATGGGAAAAATAGACATTTTATTCTATAAGGAGATTATGGTACAATGAGGTTAAGTTTGTTAGGAGGGTGAGAATCATGAAGATGGAGATTGTATTAGATGAAAGAAAATTAAGACAAGATGATGAATCTCTCGCTTCTTATTATGGGAAACTAGATCAGTGGTTTTCAAAGAGGAATGTGGATAAAGTTGAACAGGGAATCTATGTTGGTACAGAAGAAGATTGGAATACGTTTATGAAAGCAGGTTTGGAGTTTCCTAAATATCAATGGTTTTTAAGAATCGTTAAGAGTTGGTATTTATATGAGGATGGATTGGAAGAGGAGAATAAGGTAGATGCACTGGAGTCTTATAATCGAATTGTTAGACATAAGAATATGATAGATGATTTTGAAACATTAGAGACTTATGCGCCTATGAAAATGGAGATTGTATTAGATGAAAGAAAATTAAGACAAGATGATGAACCTCTCGCTTCTTATTATGGGAAACTAGATCAGTGGTTTTCAAAGAGGAATGTGGATAAAGTTGATCAAGGAATCTATGTTGGTACAGAAGAAGATTGGAATACGTTTATGAAAGCAGGTTTGGAGTTTCCTAAATATCCATGGTTTTTAAGAATCGTTAAGAGTTGGTATTTATATGAGAATGGACTGGAAGAGGAGAATAAGGTGGATGCGTTGGAGTCTTATTATAGAATAGTTAGGAACCATGATTGATCTAATCAAGAACTAGAATAACAAAAAAACAAGTACATCGCAGTACTTGTTAATTTTCTAATGGTGACCTGTACGAGATTCGAACTCGTGAATGCTGCCGTGAAAGGGCAGTGTGTTAAGCCGCTTCACCAACAGG
>CALVJU010000012.1 GCA_944332375.1 uncultured Bacilli bacterium | reverse complement strand
ATATTCCTGAGATAGCAAAACGAATAGAAAATGCAAAAGAGAATCGTGAAAAAATCATGAAAGAATATCGTAAATTTAGAAAAGAATATAGCAAGTTAAGTAAAAAGAGTATAAAAGAAATTTTGGTATAAAAGTTATGAAACAACTAAAATATTATCTTATATATCCAGTGATATTGTTGTTATTTGGTATTGAACTTGTAAAATGTCAGATGACGCATGTTGATATCAATTGGATGACTGTAATTATAAGAGAATTATTGCTTATATTCTTGTTAATCATCAATCAATGGAAATTGAAAAAAAATACGAAATATTTTTGGTTAACCCAATTTTCTGTTTTCATCTTAGCATTGATGAGTATGCTTAGCACTCATTTTTCAGCGATTAGTTATATTTTATTATACTTGTTTATCATCTTAATTACCGCTGTTTGTATGATAAAAACAAAATTTTCTTTTGAAACATCTATGGTTGTTTCTGTTACATTTCTTATTTTGTTATTTATTTTAGCAGGAATTTTAAATTTGCTTCCATTCGCATGGATTATTTTGTTAATCATTACAGTGACTTCTCTCTATATAATGGGTAAAAATAAAGAAAAGCTAAAAGAAAAAACAAAAGATATTGCTTTTTCAAGTATTCTTATTTTTACACTATTGTTTTTAATGGCAATTGTTGGTGGAGTAGGTCGTTATGTTCATTCTTGGGATGAATATTCTTATTGGGGATATGCTGCTAAGGTTGCGATTCAAGAGCAGTCTTTATATGCAGTGATTTCAAGATTAGGGGCAATTGGAAATTATCCGCCAGTATCTACCATTTGGCACTATATTGTAAGTGTCTTTACTGGTTTTCATGAATCTAATTTATATATAGGTCTTTCTATTTTAACATTTATTTATATGATGCCAATTTTTTCTCATTTAAATAAGAAGAAACCATTTTTATCATTTTTATTTGTAGTAGCAGTTGTTTTTTCACCAATGATTTTTAATGGCTCTCTTCGTTATAGTTTGATCTATGTTGATCTATTGTTGGGAATCTTATGTGCTTCCAGTCTTATTCTTTGGGATCAATATAAAGAGAAAAAACAAAGTTTCTTGCCAGTTGCTTTGGTACTAATTATTATGACATGGTTAAAAACAAATGGGTTTGTATTTTCATTGTCATTATTATTACTATTTTACTTGCAAGAATTATTAGATGGTAAGATTACTTGGGAAGCTATTTTTACAAAAGTGAAAAAATTTATTTTACCAGGTATTCTCATTATTCTCGTTTTTATTTCATGGCGAGTTTTGGCAAACGTGACATCAAATCATGAACTCTTTTATGATTTTGAGTTAATGCCAGATACTTTAAAGCCTGATCTGATACCAAAACTAGATTTTCAATTTATTTTAAACTTTTGTAATTCTGTATTACAAGCGATTGATGAATCTATTTTGTATGGGTTTATCGAAATTCCACTTTTTATGTTTTTAATTGGAATTGGAATTGCGTTATATTTTATTTCTGATAAAAAGAAAGAGAATGAGAAACTGATTTCATTAATTCCATACGGAATTTCTTATATTGTATTTTATTTAGTAACAGCACTGTCATTATTTGTTATGTTTTCTTTATATGAAGCAAGTGAATTAGCATCTTTTGGTCGTTATTTAGCGCCTATAAATATTGCACTGTTATTATTTGTATTATATAAATTTCAAATGAAAGGAAACGAGAAAGTGCTTACAATTCTCTGCTTTGTTCTCATCGCATATACTGGCTTTACAAGTATTACTTTCTTTGCAACAGATATAAAAGCACGTAGAGAAACGATGCATGTGAGTGAAGCGAGAAGTGAAATGTTCCAAGATGTCATAGAGAAAACAGAAGAAGACACAAAAGTATTTGTGATTAACCAAGAAGATACGGATACAATTATGCCTTTATGGTATGCAAGATATTATTGTTATCCAAGAATTATTAATTCTAGTTCTTTTGCAATTACTTGGAAAATTAAAACCGAAAGTAATGAATGGGATTTACAAGATTGGGGTCTTACCGAAGAGACATTTGAGAAACATATTTTAGAAGAACAATTTGATTATGTATTCTTCTATACCACGACCGATGAACTGATCGATTTGTTAGAAGATCATGTCGAAGTAAGAGAGAATTTAGAAGAGTATCAATTATTTGAGGTAGAAAATAGAAATGGAAACTTATGGCTAAATGCAGTTAAATAGTATGAGGAGTATGTATGAAAGAAAGAATTAAAAAATTTAATTATAAAAAATTAATTTTACCATTGATTGTTATTTTGAGTGAAGTATTTCTTTATTTTCAAATGATGGATCTACAACCTAAATTAACAGCAAAATATCAATGGATGTTCCTAGCAGTTTGTATCTGTGCAAATATTGCTTGTTTGGTTATTTTATGGTTACTCAAAAAATTCGATAAAATGAAAATTCAAACGGTATTTTTAACAATTGCAGGGATTTATGGGGGATTATATATGGTATTCGTTCCAGCTTTATTAGGGACGGATGAACTTCCACATTTTTTAAGACCTTATCAAATTTCGGTAGGGGATGTGATTGTGAAACATCCAGAAAAGAATGAAACAATGATTCCAAAAAATATTGGAGAATTTGTCGGTGAAGACAAAATGGCTGATCGTTATACAGATAAATATCTCTTACATGAATCATCTTATGATGATACAGTAAACTTATGGAATGGAGACGTAACATCTATTGATTATTCTCCAATTCCATACTTACCTCAAGTCATTGGATTCTGGATAGCAAGATTATTTCATCTGAGTCCATTATTAACTATGTATATGGTTAGATTTTGTAATTTTATGACATGGCTTGGCTTAGGCTATCTTGCATTTAAGATACTACCTGTAAAGAAGATTTTTGCTCTTATTTTATATACTTCTCCAGCTGTTTTATCATTAGTAAGTACCTGTAGTGGAGATGCATTTGCACTTGGATTATTCTTTGTTTTCATAGCTTATATTCTCCAATTTATTTATAACAAAAGAGAAGTTAAGAAAAAGGATATTGTACTTTTAACACTGATTTCATTAGGATTTTCTACGTATAAAGTATTTTATGTCCCATATGTATTATTCTTATTCTTGATTCCGAAATCTTGTTTTAAAGATAGTTTGAAACGGAAAGTCGGAACTATATTACCAATTATCTTTGGAGCATTTTTGCTGGATTTCTTATGGTTTATGGCATCCGCAGTTAGTCAAGTGAGTAGTGGACTTGTTTCTGAACAAATCGAATATATCTTGATGAATCCATTGAAATATGTATTTACTTTTATAAATACTTATGTTACCGCTTTAGAGTATTTTATTCCAAATATTACCGCTGGAACAGAAATGTGTTATGGATTAGTTCGAATTAATCAAATATTAATTTACGGATATTGTGCATTCTTTTTTGCTTCTTATTTCTTTGACAATAAGAAGTCAAAAGTTACGAAGTCAGGAAAGTGGTTAGTGATCCTTGTTTGTTTGGCAATCTTCGGACTTGTTTCAACAACGTTATATTTAGGATGGACGAGCTCTAAGTTAGGGGTTGGATCATCATCTATTATTGGTATTCAATCAAGGTATTTTTGGCCATTATTAATACCATTGGTTTGTATTTTACCAAATTGTAAAAAGAAGTTAAAAAATGAGAAAAAATTTGTACAATATGCTGTAGTATTAAATGCAGTGATTATGATTAATACCATTTCATCTTTATTGATTGCAGTTTTTCCAAAATGATGAGCTTACTCATCATTTTTTCTAGGAATTATAAGTCATTTCCTTGCTATAAGGTGCGATTTATCTTGAGTTTGGCAGTAAAAATGAGTTAACCTAAATAAAATAAGGGCTAACTCATTTTTTGCGTGTTGTGTATCCAAAAATATTTTTATAAATTTAAAATTTTTCTATATTTTTCTGTTTTACTTCGCCATTTTATATTTTTCAACTAAAGAAAGGTAAATTTTATTGTGATTTTTACTCTGTTTTAAAAACAAGATATCATTATTTTCTATATATATTGTATCATACTTCATAGCGATACACAACACAAAATTAATGAAACCTTGACATAATAAAAGCCTTTATATAAAAGGCCAAACTCAACATCAAAATTAAATACGACTGCCAAACTCCGGCGGCAATGTTTAGCTTTAATATGACAACAATTCATTCTACAATTGTTGCAGGATTACAGTCAAGATAT
>CALVJU010000011.1 GCA_944332375.1 uncultured Bacilli bacterium | reverse complement strand
TGCTACACTTAATTCCACCATATCTCCTTCTTGTGGAGTTTTACTTCCTAATTTTCGATAAATCATATATTCTTTTGTTTGATCTTTCGAAGACATGATATCAACAAGTTCTACCTCTTCTTCTTTTCCATACTCATTGACAATGATTACTGTTTGTTTCTCTTCCACTGTACGCTCACCTTACCTTATCTACCTTCAGTATACCATATTTCGTACCTTTCATTCAAACATTCACTGTAAAATGATGTCAATTTTAATAAGAAAAAAGACAAGCACTAAGACCTGTCTCAATTACATTGTTTTTAACATAGACTTTTTCTTTGCGATGCGATAAATACTACCACCTAAAATCATAACTACTCCCATAATGATTAAGACAGAGTATTCATCCACTCCTGTATTTGGATTTTCGATTGTGTCATTCACACCATCACTTGGATTTGCAGTAAATCCTTCATTGATATCTCCTTCTCCTACAAGAAGACGGAAAGTACTATTATTTTCAAGTGTTACATAAGATCTACCTGTACCAGTTGTAACAAATCCCGCTTTCCCATTATCACTTGCGACAGCAGGATTTGTCATCGATTGAATTAATGAATTGAAATACACCTCGTCAATGATGTCCCACATGATCACATTCACTCCAGGATTGAGTGCGACGATAGATTCTTCATTCATTCCAATCATATCCAATTCCACATTTTCTAATGATGTATAACTTCTAAAATCTAATCTTTCCCCAGCATGAAATGGCACTCTGATTGTCGTAAGAGATTCTCCAGTTCCAAAATTATAATTTTCAGTTGGATTACCTACCAAATACACTTCACGAAGTGCGGAATTAGAACTGAAATCTACACTTGTAATCTTTGTATCTGTCAAACTAAGATCATTTAATTTTTGATTGCTACTGAAATCCAGTGCAGTAATTGGTGTATCGATTACACTCAATTCTTGTAATTGTGTCAATGAACGAATATTTAAACTTTCTAAAGAGATCATTTGTAAAGATAAACTTAAAATATTTGGTACTCTTGAGAAGTCTAAACTACTTAATGAAGACTCTGTAATATCAACACTTTCTAATGCTTGACTATTCCAGTCAATCGCTGTCAAACGGTTATTGGTAAGTTCTATAGATTGTAACTTTGTATTTCTCGTTAAGTCTAATGATTGTAATAATGTATTCGTAAAGCCAACATAAGTTAAATTTGTATTTCGACTTAAATCAATTGCAGTCATACGTTGTCCCATCATACCAATGTTTGTTAGTCCTGTCATTTTTTCAATTCCAGTTGTATTCACAAACGTATGAACCGGATATCCCAGTACATTTTCCTCTGAGACACAATACAATGACTGTATGCTTTCTAATTGCTCATCTGTTAAATTGGTATCATAACCATAATCTGTATCGTTTTCCTTATTATAGTTATCAACCACACAAGCATAAAAATCATCATCTGTAAAAGCTGGATTTGCTGGTGCAGCATTTACAATACTTGGCAAGAAAAACATTGCCGTAAAAATAATAACTCCTCCAATGATTTTTCTCATAACTCTCCCTACTTTCTAATTCGATTATAGCAAACTCTATCAAAAAAAGACAGATTATTTTTTTGCAATCTGTCAATTTTTGTCAACGGGTTATGGCCGTTTCTGTCACATATAATGGAATTTCAATGGGATCTAAATTATTATAATTCTCAAATGTAAAAACTAATTTTGCTTCTTCACAAGATGAGTCAGGATCTTGCATATCAATAATATCAGTCAAATTGATTTCTATTTTTGTAATATATCCTTGATAATTGACATAGACAAATACTTCTCCTGGTTGATGAATTAACATACTAATATATTTCTCATTCTTCTCGCGAAAGAATAAACGTTTCATATCTTCTGTAGAAAGAGAAATTCGATATTTTAAAAGAGAAGATTCTTCACTTTCTACTTCTTCTACTTTCGCACTCTCACCGGTTAGAATTGTAGTATCTAATATAGAATTATTCTCTTCTGGTTCTTGATACCATTGATTTGTAATAGAATCTTGTGTATACATTACTTGCTCTTTTAAATCATGATATGTTGTTTCTTCTGTTGTTTGTTCTCCTTCTGTAATGGTTGTTTTCACAATTTGCTTTTGACGGGTTACATCATTTTGATTTTCAAATTCTACGGTTCTTGATTCTGTATGTGTTAAAACACGAACTTTTTCTGTATAGGTCATCGTCATTTGATAATTATCTACTAGTTCTAACTGTTCCAATGCTTTCGTTACTTCTTCTTTTGGACTTGTTCCACAAGCAGTTAATAATAGTGGAAGTAACAATAATAATCCTAGTTTTCTCATATTCTCACCATAAATATTATAACATATATAAAAAAAGAAAGGTAGATTACTCTACCACTTCTCCATTTAAACTCCAAGTTCTAGCTTCTGTAATTTTAACTGGAACAATACTGCCAATTGTTTCTTTACTTGCTTTTACATTCACTAGTTTTTGGGTATCTGTATATCCCATCACCATGTTTTTGTTGTTACCGCTAATTCCTTCAATTAAAACAGGAACTGTTTTTCCAACATATCTTTCATTGGCTTCTTTGGCATATTTGTTAACGAGTTCATTTAATTCATATAATCTCTTTTCTTTTACTTCTAATGGTGTATCATCTTTCATTTTCGCTGCTGGTGTTCCAATACGTGGAGAAAAGATAAATGTATAAGCTGAATCATATTTACATTCTTTTACAACTTCTAATGTGTCTTTGAAGTCTTTTTCTGTTTCTCCTGGGAATCCAACAATGATATCTGTTGTAATAGAACAGTTTGAAATTCTTTCTTTTAGTTTATGATATAGTTCTAAGTAAGATTCTTTTGTATAACGACGTCCCATTAATTTTAAGATACGATCACTTCCACTTTGTAAAGGGAGATGAATATATGGCATGATATTATCGTATTTCGCAATGATATCAATCATTTCATCGGTAAAGTCCCATGGATGGCTTGTCACAAAACGAAGACGTTTAATACCTGTCTTAGAAACATCTTCTAATAAGTTAGCCATCGTATAATCATCATATAAGTCTTTTCCATAAGCATTGACATTTTGTCCTAATAAAGTGACTTCTAAGTATCCATCTTCTACTAATTGTTTCACTTCATCGATAATATATTCTTTTTCTCTACTTCTTTGTTTTCCTCTTGTATAAGGGACAATACAATAAGTACAGAATTTATCACATCCATATTGAATATTTACCCATG
>CALVJU010000010.1 GCA_944332375.1 uncultured Bacilli bacterium | reverse complement strand
AATTTTGTTCTCTTTCACTTTCTAAAATAATCAATATAATTACTCCCTTCGTAATTATCTATCATGAGTAGTTCTTTTATTCTATCTCAAATCATTTTGTAAATCTCTTTGTTTTACTATTTAAATGGGAAAGGAGCTTTTCTAAAAGTTCTTTCTCATATGCTTCGCTTTTTAATTCCTCTTGATTTTCTAAGTAATATTGATAAGCACTAGTTGCCTCTGCAAAGGAGATATTTCCACGAAAAGCTTCAATATAGTACTTATATTTTCTTTCATCACATTTCTTTAAAAGATCTAAATAAAGTTCAAGATTTTCTTTTACTTCTTCTATATTTTTTACTGCACTCGGTAGTACATTTTTCCTTGTCAAACTAAGATTCACTAACCACAATTGTTCCTCTGGACTCAACAAGTTACTGTCAAAATCAGTTACATAATACCAATCCAGAGCCATTTGATCTACTTTTTCAGAGAGATTCGTGGATAAATAAGATTGTATTCGTTTTCCTACATCTTTTAAAAGAATTTGGTGCTCTTGATTATTTGTAACTAATAAGAGATCTCTCATATCTTTTAAACGAATCACATGTTGATTCAATAAATAATCAAAAATATTATGACTAGAAGAACTCCTCTCCTCCTTTTTCCAAGAGGAAAGAATTCTATCGACATCTTGAGCTCCTATATATATTTTTAATAACTCTTTTTCCCTTTTCTTACTATTCACATATTTCTTTGTAAAACGAATACGTTCTCCTTCTGTTCCTTTTTGAGAAACAAATTCAGTAAGTTTTTGAACAAGTGCTTCTTCTGTTGAAACATCCATAAAATCTATCATATCGGAAATTGTTCCATATTGTTTTACAATACTAGCGATATAAACTTGATTACACTTAGGATATAATTTTACAAATTCGATTAAAGATGGAATATCATGCAACTCACAAAGACGATCTTCTGCTTTAATCCAATCAATTACCTTCGTTGGATCCATCTTTAAATAACTCAGTATCGTCTTTGCACTTCCATTTTCTAAAATCACTGTTTCAAATGTTTGATCATCAACAACGTTTGCTTGTTTAAAACAAGTTAAAGCATATTTTACCCGATTATTTTTTTTATTTAAATTTTGTAAAGCATACTGATCTTCTTCTTCCCAAGATGGAACATAACCCTCAATATTTTCTATCCATGAGATAACTCTTTTAAAAACATCTTCGCAACAAATATAATCTTTATATTGTTTCATAAAACAAATAGCGTATCCTTCACACAATGAAAACTCTTCCAATTCCGGTAAGTATTTTTCTGAAAACTTATGATTGACAACGATTTTTATCCATGATCCACCTAAAAAATGATTTCTTGAATAGAGTTCTCTAGATAATAATGCATCAATTTGCTCATAAAATTTCTCATAGTTGATGCGAAATAAACGCTTGGCAACATCAATCAAACGATGTTCCCATCGTGATTCGAACAAAGCGGAAATAAATTCGTTGATGTATGATACTTCCCCGCCTGTCTTTTCCAACAGGAATAAATACTCATTAATCTGATAGTATTCTCCCTTTTTCAATTGTTTGATGATCTTTTTCTCTTCTCTTTGATCTTTTGTTAATAATTCCATAAATTGCCCCCTGCACTTTCTATCACTTACAAGCTCTTTGATATGCTTGATGATAAAGTCTTTTTTGAGAATCATGAGAATCTTGTTCTCTTCGATTTTCTAAATAATATTGGTAATATTGATCTGCTTCTTCAAAAGAAATGATTCCATCGAAAGCATCTATATAGTAATAATATTTACTTGGATCACACTTTTTTAATAATTCTAAATAGAATGTTGGGTTTTCTTTTACTTCTTTCAAATCTTTGACTGCACTTGGTGTTACATTGATTCTTGTTAAACTTAAATTCACAAGCCATAATTGATCGCGAGCTCTTCGATATTGATGTGCATCAAACAATGTTGGTTGGAAATAAACTGCTTGATCCACATAGTAATCAACACGAAATGGATCTTCTTTTTGATATTGATAATATAATGAACTTCCTAATTGTTTTAAAAATTGATCATGTTCCATTCCAACTGTAGATTCTATTTCATGAACAACATCTTCTTCTTTTAAATAATGATGTTGAATCAAAATAGGAATCGCATCAGATATCTTCATAGAATATTTTTCTAAGAAAGAAAATGCCTTCTTTGGATCTAATGTTAATAAAGCATCAAATATGACAGTACGATCCGCTTTGGGATTGATTCCAAGACGAAATAAAGAATCACATGCCCTCCATGTTATTAATGTATCTGTAATTCTTAAAACATTGGCCTGATCATACAATTCTGAAAATTCCACAAGACTTACTGGATCTTCCAATTGATAAAGACGATGTTCTATTTTCACAAAATCCATTTGTTCTTTTTCACTTTGTAAATTTCCGTATATTCCAAGTTTCACAAATTCATTTAATTGTTTTCCAGTCCCATATTGTAATATATGTTCTTCTATTTTTTTTAAATCTACAAAGTCTTTGACACGACGATAAGAAAAAAGCGCTTGTAATAAAATATCTACATCTGTCATAGACTCTAAATAATTTTTTATTTTAGGTTTTGATTTTGTTCCAAACCATCCACGTTCAATGACTGCGTTTAAAATTCGATATAATTTCTTTTCTAATAAAACATCCATCATCATTGTTGAATACTTTTCATTCTGATCTTTTTCTCTTATTTTACAAATAAAATATAAAATATTATTTTTATATTGATCACACACTTGTCGCATCACTTCATATTTCTTCTCTTCTGGTATTCGATTCCATTCTTGTACAATATAAGTGACACATGCCTCCCCACTTGATAAAGTCTCTCCCCTTTTTAAGATCTCTTCACCTGTAAGATACTTCAAACAATATACCACCCTTCTACCCTTATCCTATCATACTTATGGAAGAATCACAATTACTTTCCTAATAAATCACATATTTTCTAACTCTTTTTCTTCTGTATTTGCTTTTTCCATAGTGTAAACCATTCCAAAAGTACGATAAAAAAAAGAGTATCTCTACTCTTTATAATCACAAGCACTACACTTTATTTCTTTTTTCTTTGTCTCTACTAACATTGCCCCACACTCAGGACACTTTCTTCCTGTAGGTAAATCCCAATAAGCAGTCTTACACTTTGGAAAATGATTACATCCATAAAATAACTTTCCCTTACGACTCTTCTTTTCAATAATCGATCCATCACAATTTGGACAATCGCAGATAACAACTTCTTCTTTCTTTTCCTGTTTAATATACTTACAATTTGGATAATTACTACAAGCTGTAAAACTTCCATAACGTCCCTTACGAATCACCAAATCACTTCCACACTCAGGACATTTCTCTCCCGTCTTTTCTGGTTCTTTTTTCTTTACTGTTTCAAAAGCTTCTTTTAAAGATGGTTCAAACTCTTTATAAAACTTCTCTAACGTCTCATACCATACTTTCTTTCCATCTGCAATCTTATCTAAATCCTCTTCCATATTTGCAGTATACTTCACATTGATTAAGTGAGAAAAACACTGTTGTAACTTATCCGTCACTTCAATTCCAATTTCTGTTGGTACAAACTTCTTTTCCTGCATCACAACATATCCTCTTGTCTTAATATTATCGAGAATTGTCGCATAAGTACTTGGTCGACCAATTCCTAACTCTTCCATCTCTTTAATCAATTTCGCTTCCGTATAACGTGGTTTTGGTTTTGTAAAGTGTTGTTCTTTTACAATCTCTTTCGAAGGAAGAAATTCCTTTTCTTTTAATGGTGGTAACTGTGTCTCTTTCGTATCTTCATATTCTTGATAAATATGTAAATACCCATCAAATAAAATTGTTTGTCCAGTCGCTTTAAATTGATAATTCTCATCATTGAAAATAACCGTTGTATTTTCTGTCTTCGCATCTTTCATAAGAGATGCTAAAGCACGATAATAAATCATACGATATAATTTGTATTCATCATTCGTCAAATACTGTTTTACACTCTCTGGAGTGCGATTCACACTCGTCGGACGAATCGCTTCATGCGCATCTTGAACATTTTCTTTCTTCTTCGTCTGTTTGACACTACCAATATATTCTTCCCCATAAGTACTTTTCATATATCCATAAGCACTCTTAATAAACTCATCACTCAAACGAATTGAATCCGTACGCATATAACTAATCAAACCAACCGTCTCTGTTCCAAGATCAATTCCCTCATAAAGTTTTTGTGCAAGACTCATCGTCTTTTTCGCAGTAAACCCTAATTTATTAGAAGCATCTTGTTGTAACGTACTAGTAATAAATGGTGGTCTTGACTTCTTATTTTTTTTCTTCTTTTCAATCGACTCAATTTCAAAGTCAGGTTTTAACGTACTTAAAATACGATCTGCTTCTTCTTCATTCTTTACTTCAATCTCTTTATGATCAAAAGCAAATAAATCCGCTTCTAAGTCTTCAAACTTGGCTGTAATAGTCCAATACTCTTCTTTTTGAAAGTTCTCAATCTCTCTGTCACGATCGACAATTAACTTTAAAGCAACACTCTGCACTCTACCAGCAGAAGTCCCATCTGTCTTAGACTGAATAAACTTAGATAAACGAAACCCGATAATACGATCTAAAATTCTTCTCGTTTCCTGACTATTGACTAAATCTTGATCAATCTTACGAGGATGTTTTAACGCTTCTAACACCGCTGGTTTTGTAATCTCATTGAATACAATTCGATCATAGTGATTCTGATCCAATCCAAGTACATCATATAAATGCCAACTAATCGCTTCCCCTTCACGGTCCGGGTCGGTTGCTAGATAAACAAAATTCGCATCTTTACAATCTTTCTTTAACTCATCAATCACTTTTTTCTTTCCCTTAATTGTCGTATAAGTAGGGTGAAAATGATTCTCAATATCCACTCCTAACCCATACTTTCCACTCGTTGCCAGATCACGAACATGTCCCTTACTAGAAACAACTTTATAATCATTTCCTAAATATTTCTCAATTGTTTTTGACTTACTTGGAGACTCCACAATCACTAAATTTTTTTTCTGCATCTAATCACCTTTTCTAAATCAAAGTTATATCAAATACCAGAATATTTGTCAACTTCTCTATTCTTATTATATTTCTATTTTTTCAAGATTCCTTTTAGAATAACAAATTTATTTTCGAACATACTAAAAAAGAGGTGAATTTATGGCAAAACAAAAAATTCGTTGCGATGTCCACGACTGTCATTATTGTAATCGTGAAGAAAATGAATGCAAGAAAGAAGAAATTAAAGTATGTCATTGCAACGAGGAAAAAGAAAAAGAAGCAACGATGTGTAATGACTATAAGAAAAGAGAAGCAAATCAGTAACTTGCTTCTTTTTCTATTCTTTATTGAAGAAACGGATTATATTTTCGTTCTTGCTTTAACGTCGTCATCGGTCCATGTCCTGGATAGAGAATCGTATCTTGTGGAAATTTTTTAATCAATTCCAAACTTTTTCTCATATCACTTTCACTACCACCCTCTAAATCCATTCTACCAATACTATTTTGAAAGAGAAAATCTCCGACAAACATACAATCGTACTCTTTAAAATAATATGTCACAGAATCTTTCGAATGGCCTTTCGTAAATACTACTTCAAAAGTAAATGGTCCCATTTGATACTGTTTTTCTTCTAGATTCTCATACTCAAACACTTTCGCATTCGTATCTTTTTTTACTTGTTCTAGTGCTCCTACATGGTCAAAATGATGATGTGTAATGAGAATTCCTAATACTTTTTTCCCTTGATAAGCACTCTGAATCTTAGGAAAATCATCCCCTGGATCAATCACAAGAGCCTGTCCATCTTTCATCAACACATAACAATTTTCCCCTAACATTCCTGTTTCAATCATATTAATATTCATCTTTGAAAAGGATTTCTAGAAAATGGATTTCGTTTTAACGCATCCAAATTTTCTTGACGTCTTTTCAATTCTTCTTGATGTGTTGGAATGTTAGGTTTTACATTTGGTTGTTCTGGTTTCTTCATCCGTTCTAAACTCTGATGATATGTTTTCAGTGCCCTTTCCTCACGAATCTCTTTCGGATCTCTTCTTCCCATATAATCTTTTTTCCATAAACTCTCATTCATCTTTTTTGCCTCCTAATAGCTCTTTTACCGGTCCATAAGTCTTACGGTACCCATCAATCAACCCATACGTTTTTATCGCTTCTAAATGCTTCTTAGTAGGATATCCCTTGTGATTCTTAAACCCATACAGAGGATACTTCTGATCTAACTCTATCATCATCCGATCCCTTGTCACTTTCGCCACCACACTCGCAGCAGCAATCGTAATACTCTTCGCATCCCCCTTAACAATCGGAATCACTGGAATATCTAACTCCATTGGCATCGCATCCGTCAACACCACATCCAAAGGAACCTTCTTCCTAACCTTTTCAATTGCCTTCTCCATGGCCTCCTTAGAAGCTTG
This sequence comes from uncultured Bacilli bacterium, assembly GCA_944332375.1. Taxonomy (GTDB): domain Bacteria; phylum Bacillota_I; class Bacilli_A; order RF39; family UBA660; genus UMGS2016. The sequence goes on along the minus strand of CALVJU010000010.1, from coordinate 19,452 downwards.
ATAAATATTAATCTCATCAATCCTCTCCGGAGAATCCATCCCAATTTCTACCGCAATCGCATGCTCTAAAATATAATCATAGTACTGTTCTCTTTTCTTTTCTGATAACTTTTTAGAATCCGTTAATCCCGGTAAAGAAAAATCATGAGGAAGTACCACACAAGCAGTCACAACAGGTCCAATCAAAGGCCCTCTCCCCACTTCATCCGTACCTCCTACATAATTCTTTCCTTGTTTCCATAAATCATGTTCATATTGATATAAATCTGTTTCCATTCTACTTACCTCAAACATATTATATCTAATTTTCACAAAATAAACAATCACTCATTCCAATTACTGAATATTCTCTAACTCTTTGATTCTTTTCTGTATCCTTTCTTCTAAACTCTTTAATGTCTCTTCTGTTTCTTCATACTTCGTTTTCTTCGTATCATTTTTCATATATTCTAACTTTTGATTGATCCCTCTCACATATTTTCTGATCTCATCTATTTCCGGATCATTCGGATCACAAGGAATCTCATCTATCTCTTTTACCATATCATTTTCTATTTGATAAACACTTTTATTTTCTACTCTTTGTACAGGAACATACTCTTCTTTTTCAAATGTCATTGTTTCTTCTAAAGAACTCCATTCTAATTGTCGTCCCACTTTTACTTGATCACAAGCTCGAAAGAAACTATCGTGATAAAGGTGTCTTACTTCTTCAATAGATTGAGAAGCAATATAAAAACGCATATCACAATCTAAAGCATTTCTTAACATATCATTCAAATGTACAAGCTCATCAAGACATAAGAAATCATCTAACACAAAATGACAGTGTTTCTTTCTCATCTCCCTAACAGAATCATAAACATATTGAATTAGAACATTTGCGATATGGTTGATCGCATGATCAACCCCATCACAACGACAAAAGATCACAGTAGGTGTTTCATATAATTCTTCGATATTCATCTCATGACGAGGATCTACTACCCTCATAACTTGATGATACTCTCTCAACTCCTCACAAATGGTATAACATATTTTTTCAATCTCTTCCTCTTTCAACAAAAGACGATGAGAATCATAATACGTACTCAACCAAAGAGGAGACTCTTTTTCTAACAACTGTCTAATCTTTTTCGGATCTAAAAAACATTGATAAATCGTCTCTGAACCCAAATCATTTGCTTGGAACCCTTTCTCTTCTTTTGCACGTTGATTCTCCCAAAAACAATCGCAAATATACTCAAACACGAGTTTTACTTTTTCTCCCAATTCTTCATCTCTTTGAGAAACTTTAAAAAATAACTGGTCTAAAACAGAACGTCTAGAACCCTGTTGAAAAAGGGAAAACTTATGCACTGTAGAATAACGCCAATCAGCAAGTTCTAAAATCTTGATCTCATATCCTTCGGATTTCAATTTCTCATAAAATTCAGAAATATACTCTCCTTTCGTATCCAACAAAAATAGATTTTGATGTTCACGAATCAACATATCGACAATAGGAAACATCACATGCTTCGTTTTACCAGATGCCATATCTCCATAAACAAATAAATTTTTCTTACTATTTTTTATTTTCTCTTCAAACTCTTTTTTCATACTTCATCCTCTTTTCTTTTTCTTTTAATTTTTGTTTTAATAACTCAAGTTGTTCTAACTTCAGTTGCAATAAACAAATACGATACTGTAATTCTTCTTTCTTTTTACTGAGAATATAATCATCTAAGTGATCTTTATACTCAATAATTTCTCCTAAAGTAAAATCCAATTCTTTTAACTGTTGAATTTTTTTTACTTCTTCCATATCTTCCTCGCTGTAATATCGATAATTCGTAAACGGATCTATTTTTGATGGCTTTAAAAGACCATAATCATCATAATATCTGAGTGTTCTAACTGGTAAATCCACCATTTTTGAAAACTCGCCAATCCGATACATCACAATGGCTCTCTTCCCCTTTCCATTCCCACTATAACATTCCAGTCAACTGGAAAGTCAAGTCCTATTCTCTATTTTTATTTTATCACATTTAGCAAACAAAAAAAAGAACAATCCTATCTTTTATGATGTGGTTGTTCTTCTTCCATCAAATAATTGGAAGAATCAAGATACTTTTCTAAATCTACCATTTGATGATATCCCAAGCCATCATGATTTAACAAATAAATATCATCACCGGAAATAAAATACGTTCCAGACATCACATGATCTACTCTTCTTTTCTTCCCATATTTATAAATATCACAAACTGTTACTACTACTTCTGATTGCCTTTCCGGTTCACGATACCATTCCCTTAACGTCGCAATGGGCTTTTTTCGTTCCTGAAATCTTGCGATAATCCCTTTCCCCTGTCCACGATAAATCTCGTGAATACGCTGTTGTTCAATTCCAGATTCATCAAACTGAGAAATAATCTCCTCTTTCTTCTCTTCTTTTTTCCCATCCATCTGAAAATCTCGAATCACCAGTTGTCCTGGTGTCTTTGCTTCATAGTAAATCTTTCTTAACCAAATACCACTCGTCACTTCTAACAATAGTTTCTCATCACTAATATAAAAACGATTTTCTTGGTCTTTTAATTCAAAAGAAATCGGAATCATCTCATTATCTGATCTCATTTGTTTGATCTCTAACGTTTCTTTTTGTTTTCCATTAATAAAAAAATAACATTCCAAATCGTGCTTGACAGCAATACTCACTCCAATATTGGGAATACTTTCCGTAAGTGCCTCTAACACTGTATTCAAAAGAGAAATCACATTGCCCGTTTCCCGATAAAACGCTGCATCTTTCTCTAAACTCGCTTGAAAAAATCTTTCACTTAATTGAATTGCTTTTTGACTCACATTACCACCCTTTCTTCCATATAAAAAGCATATGCCCTAGAGACATATACTTTCTATTTTACTACAATATTCACTAATTTCGCAGGAATCGTAATCACTTTTACAATCTCTTTACCCTCAATATTTTTCTTGACATTCTCAATCTCTTTCGCAAGCGTTTCCATCTCTTCTTTAGAAGCATTGGTATTCACTTCTATCTTTCCTCTTACTTTACCATTGACTTGTACTACCATCGTATAAGTATCTTCTACTAATTTACTTTCCTCATATGTTGGCCAAGCCTCATAAGTAATCGTATTCTCATGTCCTAATGCCTCATGCCAAATCTCTTCCGCAATATGAGGAGCAACGGGACTTAATAACTTTATAAATCCTTCCGCATATTCCTTTGGAATAAATTCCTCTTTATACAAAGCATTGACAAAAATCATCATTTGACTAATCGCTGTATTAAAGTTTAATGTCTCATAATCATTTGTCACTTTCTTCACAGTAGCGTGATAAATTTTCTCTACGTTCTTATTTTCTTCTTCACGAATACGATGTTCTTCCATAAAGTAACGATACACACGGTCTAAGAATCTTCTGGCTCCTTCTACACCTTTTGTATCCCATGGTTTACTTGCTTCCAATGGTCCCATAAACATCTCATAAACACGAAGAGTATCTGCTCCATATTCTTTGACAATATCATCAGGATTAATGACATTACCACGAGACTTACTCATCTTTTCCCCATTCGATCCTAAAATCATTCCCTGATGACGTAATGTTTGGAATGGTTCTTCTACTGGAACAATTCCTTTATCATATAGATAATGATTCCAGAATCTAGAATAAAGTAAATGTCCTACCGCATGTTCTGGACCACCTACATATAAATCAACTGGTAACCAGTGTTCTAGTAATTTCTTATCAGCAATCTCATGATCATTATTTGGATCAATATATCTTAAGAAATACCAACTAGATCCAGCACTTCCTGGCATCGTTGATGTTTCTCTTTTCGCTTTCTTACCATCGACTGTTACATGTACCCAATCCGTTGCTTTCTCAAGTGGAGAATCTCCATTTTTACTTGGGCGATAATCTTCTAATTCCGGAAGAACAAGTGGTAGTTCAGAATCATCAATTGCTTTCATACTACCATCTTCAAAGTGAACAATTGGAATTGGTTCTCCCCAATATCTTTGACGAGCAAAGATCCAATCACGAAGGTGATAATTAATTTGTTTTTTACCAACATGATGTTCTTCTAACCAAGCAATCATTTGATCAATGGCTTCTTGTTTACCAAGTCCATCTAAGAATTCAGAATGAATATGAATTCCATCCCCTTCCATAGCTCCAGGAGCAAGGGCATACTCAAACGTTTTCTTATGAAGTCCATCATTCACTTCAGCCATAATGGTATCTTTATCTACCCATTCCAAATCAAATTTTTCATCATCATCCAAATTTTGTTCCTCTTGCACATTGCTTACTAACTTAAATAAGAAACCAGTTGATTCAATGTTGAAATACTTATCTTTATTATATGCATAATAATGATGATTGATCTTTGGAAGTTCATGAACAAATTCAATATCTTTATATCCAGTTTCTTCTTTTATTTCTCTTGTCGCACAATCTAAAGGAGTTTCTCCTTCTTTCATGGTACCTCCAATAAACAAACGGCCTCCCATTTCATGCCAATGAACTGTCAAATATTTGTCATTTTCCTCATCATATAAAATTGCTACAATCGAATTTTTCTTAGTTTCACCTTCATGAGGAGTACCAGTTACTTCTTCAAGCACTTGAATAATTGGAATATCAAACTTTTTCGCAAATTCATAATCTCTCGTATCATGCGCAGGAACTGCCATAATTGCCCCTGTACCATAACCAGCTAATACATAATCACTAATCCAAATTGGAATTTCTTTTCCATTCACTGGATTGATCGCATAAGCACCAGTAAATACACCTGTTTTTTCTTTATTTAATTCTGTTCTCTCTAAGTCAGATTTTTTCGCACATTCTAACTTATAGGCATTTACTTGTTCTTTTTGTTCGTCTGTTGTAATACGATCGACATACTCATGTTCTGGCGCCATCACACAATAAGTTGCTCCAAACAACGTATCTGGTCTTGTTGTAAAGACTGTAAAAGTAAGATCTGTTCCTGCAATTTTAAAATCAACATGAGCTCCAACTGATTTTCCAATCCAGTTCTTCTGCATCTCTTTCGTTGATTCAGGCCAATCAATCTTCTCTAATCCCTCTAATAATTTTTCCGCATATTTTGGAATCGTTAAGACCCATTGTCTCATATTCTTACGAATGACTGGATATCCTCCACGTTCACTCTTTCCATCAATCACTTCATCATTAGCAAGTACAGTTCCTAATTCCTCACACCAATTTACTGGCATATCTACACATTTCGCATATCCATCTTCATATAATTGTTTAAAAATCCATTGTGTCCATTTATAAAATTTAGGATCAGCGGTAGATACTTCTTTACTCCAATCATAAGAAAATCCCAACATCTTTAATTGACGTTTAAATGTCTGAATATTATTTTCTGTAAATCCAGCGGGATGATTTCCCGTATTAATCGCATATTGTTCTGCGGGAAGTCCAAATGCATCCCATCCCATTGGATGAAGTACATTAAACCCTCTCATACGTTTATAACGAGATACAATATCCGTTGCGGTATATCCTTCTGGATGTCCAACATGAAGCCCTTGTCCTGATGGATATGGAAACATATCCAAGCAATAAAACTTCGGTTTAGAAAAATCCCAAACATCTGTTTTAAAAGTCTCATGTTCATCCCAATACTTTTGCCATTTTTTTTCTATTTTATTTGCCTCATACATCATTACATCTTCCTTTCCTTTTTTTTCAAATAATGTCCTAAGAAACTATAACTAATCAAAATAGTTAATAATAATACCAAAAATCCAATTACAAACTTTAAAATCCAACTAGAAAAGAGACAGGCAATTGCCGCCGTAATACAAATATCTAAAGTATTGACAATTAAGACAGTACGCGCTAATTTCTTAAATGGAAATTTACTGATATCAATTTGATACTTATTTTCTAAATAACGAATCTCAGTACTTTTCTTATACGACTCTAATCTCTTTTTACTCTTTAAAATCATCAAAGCATAAACTCCATAAACCAGAGCAAAAGTAATTACAAACAAAAGAATTTCTTCCAACTTATCTCTCCTCCCTAAAAGAAAAAAGTATTATTCTTTTAAGGACGGAATATCCGCGGTACCACCTTAATTCATAATACTTTATGCACTTCATCATGTTAACGGTATGAACCGGTCATAAGACAGCTCCAAAGCAAGTTCATAAACTGGATATCTGATGTTTTCACCAACCACATCTTCTCTAAACATTCCATATTTATTACTACTCTTCTTCATCGCTTTTTTAAAAGCTAGTACTATTATAATATAGATTTTTATTTGATTCAAGTATTATTTTTCTAATACTTTTTCTTTTTCTATTGCCGTTCCAAAATTACTGTAATCATACTCTTCCTTGGAAGAATCATAAACAGCTTCTACTTCCACAGGCACGAGATTACGATACCATACAATATAACCATCCGTTTCAGATCCCATACCATCTTTATCAATACTACTCTCTACGTCTAAAACTTCATATTCCTCTGGAACAATAATCGAAGCATGATCCTCATAAGAATATTCTCTTCTAAAAAATACATGTTTTCCCGTATCAAATACTTTTTTCTCATTTGTCTCAGATGTGTCATGAATGGTATCTAAATTGGTAGCTTCTTCCTCTAGTTTCTTCTCGCGTTCTTCTTCTAATTTACCACAACCACTGATCGCACTCACAAGTAATCCAGATAACAATAAATACTTTAATTTTCTCTTTTTCACTGTTCATCCCTTCTTTATGTGTGAACTATTATATGATTTTATTTGATACTTGTCAAACAAATTAAATTTGTTCAATATATTCTAATAATTTTAAGAATAAACGGACAAACTTTCTCTCTAATCCTTTTCTTCGTAATTTACGAATTTCAATACGTTTCTTTTTAATTGGTAAATTACTAAATAAAATAGAATCAATGATCTCTTTCATTTCTGTTTCAATTTGTAAATCACTGATAATCGATTCAATGTCATCATTGATTAAACGAAGCGCATCAATCTCAATATCTTTTCCCTTACAGTTGATGGTTAATTGTCCAATTGTCGGAACATCTTTCACTTCAACAATAAAATCCGGTCCCTCAATCCATGAATTGGCCTCAATCTGACCATCATTATAAAAGACAATTACATCATCTGCTTGTTTCGTATCACGAAAACGAATCTTATAATTTCTCTTTTCTGGTATAATTCCACTTTTTCCCTCAATTGAACGAATAATTACCGTATAGTTATTTGGTAGATAATTATAATCAATAGAAGTAAGTAAATAATATCCTTGACGGTATAAATCACTGACACCATCATCTTCATATAAATTATATTGATTATTCTTTCCCGGGAAAATATGAATCTCCATGTCTTTTGGTGGGGTCGTATCATTCATATTCTCATGTGTTCCAAAAGGAATAATCGAACCAGATTTTGCGAATACTGGATAATCCTCATCTTTAAAGAAAGAAACATACTTCTTACCACCAGGAAACTTCTTACCAGTCATAAAGTCATACCATGTTCCACTTGGCATATAAAACTTATGAATCACACGATTCATCAAATATTCTTTCTTAGAAATAATTGGACAGACAAATAACTCTGTACCAAAGAAATATTCATTTTTATAAAGATCATCGTCATATAACTCTGGCATCTGATAATAAATCGGTTGAACAATTGGCATTCCATACTTTGAATACTTATAACTTTCCGCATATAAATATGGAATCAAACGATGACGTAGTTGTAAATAATCTTTTACAATACGATATGTTTTGACACTCCAACGCCATGGTTCTCTTTTATAATATTTTCCAGCATCACTTCCTAGTTTTAAAATCGGACTAAAAGTACCAAGCTGAACAAAACGTGTATATAATTCATTATCTTCAATTCCTTTATAATATCCTCCAATATCATGACTCCAAAAAGAAACCCCAATATTCGAAGCACTCGCATTATAAAGTGGAACTTTTCTTAACGTATCCCAACCAACCACAGTCTTTCCAGAATATAAAACAGGATAACGATGCGGAGCAATTTCTGTATTCCGTGAAAGGACCATAGGTCTACGTTTAAAATTTCTTCTCATATCATAAAAGTGATAATGTTGTAATAGTCTTAACTCCAATAATCTTTTCTTATTATCAATATCTAAGAAATAAAAATCAATTTCCAAATTATCTAATGGGTGAATCATCAATTTCAAATAAACATCGACAAATTTAGGATCATACATTTGAAAAGGAAGCCTTCCCTTCTCATCAACACGAATATATTCTAAAACATTTTTATAATATGCCTCATTTGGAGAAATCATATCAAAGCCATTTAAAGTTAACCCCAAACGAATTCCATGACTGTGTAAGAATTGAACAAGTCCTGTCGGATTGGGAAATACACTCTGATCAAAAGTAAAACCAGATTCTATCTGTGCAGTTTGATCTTTAATGTGCCAATTCTTATTCAACAGGAGAACAGAAAGAGGAATATCATTATCATCAAATTTCTGAACCAAATCTTCTACTTGTTCTTCATTATAATTATCATTTCGACTCCACCAATTTCCAAACGCATATCTCGGAGCGAGAGAAGGAAATCCTGTTAAACCAAAATAATCTTTCAAACAAAGTGCGAAATCTTTTAAATAAAAGAACGCATAAAGATCAATCCCTGTTGTAGTACGATCGATCAAAGCACCACCATCATCGATGACAAGTCCTTTCGAATCATCTATTGTCGCAAACCCATCAGCGGAATAAAGACCTTTCCCAAATGTCTCATCAGAATCCATACTAAACCCTGGTGCTCCATAATTACGAACCTCAGGATGTCCATAATTCCAAATACGATCACTATTCAACAAGTCAATTCTCAAATTATTCATCGGATTGACTTTCGATCCCATAAATGGTTTATTCTTTAAATAAAATAAGTGAAAATAAGAGGTTGTAATCTCTAAAGAAACCGCATCTTCTTTAAATTGAAACTTTGGAATTGGAAAACTACGATTAATCACCAACTCTGTTAATCGATCTTCAAACTTTCCCTCTTCTTGATATTCCAAACGAACAAGACGCTCTGTTAAAACAGTAATACGATATTTTTCTCCTTGAAAAATCGCCTTCTGATTAGAAATTCCTTTACTTTTATCAAACTCAAATTGATTTCCTAATGGATACATAAGTATCCCCCCTTTTATAATTCTTCAATTCTCATAAAATTGGTATATTTTACCTCACGGAATGGATAACCACCTGTGATAATAATCTTATCTTTTTCGCTTGTGTCCATAAACTCTTTTAATGAAGTCACTGCTTGTTTCATCATTTTATCAAAAGAAGTAAACTCTGGAATTGAAACACCATTCACCCCAAAACATAAAGACAACTGTTTTAATACCGCTTCATCCGAAGATAATGCGATAATCGGACAAACCGGTCGGAAACGACTAATCTTTCGTGCCGTATAACCAGTAACTGTTGGTGTTACAATCGCAACTGCATGGAGTTTAAATGCACATGTGGCGACACTATATGCTAATGATCCCGTAATTCCCTCTTCTTCCGTGCGCATGGCATAATCAGAAAATTCAGAATATGGGATATCTTCCTCCGCTGATTCAATCACTTTCTCTAATGTCGTTAGAGATTCCAAAGGATACTTTCCAACTGTCGTCTCCCCACATAGTACAATCGCATCACATCCATCCAATACCGCATTCGCAATATCAGATACCTCTGCCCTTGTTGGTTGACTTTTACTTTCCATACTAGATAAAAACTCTGTTGCAACTAAACTTACTTTCCCAACATCATGACACTTGTGCAAAATCATCTTCTGAATTCCAGGAATTCTTTCTATTGGAATCGAAACCCCTAAATCCCCTCTTGCAATCATAATGCCATCAGAAACACGAATCATCTCATCAATATCATCCACAGCTTCTTCTGTTTCTATCTTAGCCAAAATTGACATACGATTATCATTCATCTGAATCAATAAATCATTTACTTCTAAAATATTCTCATGACTTCTCACAAAAGAAAGTGCTAAAAAATCCACTTGATGTTCATGCGCATATAAAATATCTTTACGATCCTTTTCTGTTAAAAATGGAAAATTTAAACGACAATCTGGAGAAATCACCTTCATATTCTCTCTTAACATTCCCGCTTTTTCTACCAGACAAGTAATATGATCATCTAACTTATCAATCACCTTTAAAACAATTTCATTCTCACCTAAAATCAAATGAGAATGATACTTTAAATCTTTTCCAATCTCTTCATAAGAAACAGAAATTGCCTGTTGATTTCCTATACGATGATCATAATAAATATCAATCGTCTCTTCTTTTGCTAGAACATATTCTTTTCCACCAAGAGAATCCACTACAATCGTAGGCCCATTTAAATCCATTAAGAGTGCTACATGTGTATGAAACTCTTGATTCAATGCATTTACTTTACGAATAATATCATCACAAAACGCTTCATCTGCATGACTCATATTAATACGAATCACATCTAATCCCGATAAAAACATTTGCTTTAATACTTCATAATCCTGACTAGCTGGTCCTACCGTTACAACAATCTTTGTTTTATTCATAGTCTCACCTATTATCCATTATACCAATTTTTTTCTCATTTGAATAGAGAAAATGAGCACATCAACGATATGCTCACCATTTATTTTACAACAACAGTCAAAATCAAGACACTTGTATTTCCACTCGAATCTGTTGCCATATAAGTTAATTCATATGTATCAGCTTTACTTGTATTCACACTGCCATCTACTTCCGCTTGAATCGTTTCCCCACTATTATCCGTCACCGTTGCTGTAGGAATTTGAAAATTAGAATTACGATTCACTTCAATTGTCGTACTTTCCGTATAATTCATAACAGAAATCACTGGTTTCGTCGTATCGACAACCGTTAGTGTCATTGTATATTTTCTCTCATATCCCGTCTCATCATCCACTGCAGAATAAGTAATCGAATAAACTTGATTCAACTGATTTGTCGTCACACTAGAAACAACACTTCCATTCGTACGAATTTCAGGTTCTCCAACAGACAATACTTTTCCCGATGCAGAATGTGCTGTGACAGCTGGTAATTGATATGGTTCATTGATTTCCGTTTCTTGATTTGCCCCTCCAACAACCTCAATGACTGGTAATAAATTCTCAGTAAATTCACTACACTCTTTCTCCTCATAAGAATAAGTATATTTATTCGCACTATTTTCTATTAAAACACAACCCCTCATTCTCTCCTCTGTTCGGGGATCATAGATTTCATCACTTTCAATCAAACCTTCAGCTGCAAGTTCTCCAAGAGTCAAATAATAAGTATTCCCATCACTTGGCAACAAGTCTGAATTCTTTAACGCCCAATCTTTACTCACCCTTAAAATCGTATCCACTTGATCTCGATATAACCTCTGACGATTCCTACTCAAAATACCAGATACTGCTGGAACCGTAGCAATTAAAATAAAAGATAAAATCACTAAAACAGCTAGTAACTCAACTAATGTAAACCCATTTTTCTTCCTCATAGAATCCTCTCCTATAGTACTTTTATCATAGCATGTTCTCACTCAATCGTCAATGGACAAACCAAATGAACTCCATAGAAAAAAGAAGGTTTGACACTAAATCTTCTTTTCTTTCATAAACTCTCTTAATAATTTTGTCAAAGCTCTTTTTTCAATTCTAGAGACATAACTTCTAGAAATTCCTAACTCCTTCGCAATCTCTTTTTGTGTCACTTCTTTCTCTTCTCCTAATCCATATCGTTTTCTTACAATCTCCTGTTCTCTTTTGGTTAGTACATGAAAATATTTTTTTAATAATTTCATATTGGTTTGTTCATAAATTTCAAGTGCAAAATCAGGTTTTGGTGTCTTTAATACATCTAGAAAAGTAATCTCATTCCCATCTTTATCAAAACCAATTCCTTCATGAATCGAAACATTCTTACTATTCTTTTTATCACTGCGAAAATACATTAGTATCTCATTTTCAATACATCGCGCACAATAAGTCGTAATTCTCGTCCCTTTTTTATACGAATAACTATCTACCCCCTTAATCAGTCCAATAGTTCCAATACTAATTAAATCATCCATATCCTCTTTACGATGATCATATTTCTTCACAATATGCGCTACCAAACGAAGATTATGTTCAATTAATTGATTTCTCGCCTCTTTATCCCCTTCTTGAGCTCTCTTCACATAAACTTCTTCTTCTTCCTTAGAAAAAGGTTCTGGAAACACCTGATTAGAATAAGCTCCAGTAAATAAATAAAAATCTTGAAATAACAAATGAAACAACTTTGAAAACATAAACCACTCTCCACTTCATCTTATGAATACCAAGAAAAAATTAGAAGAAAAATTGAATTACAATCAAAAACGTGTTATAGTATCCATAGGAGATTTTATAAATGGGGGGATGTGTATGGAGACAATCGGAGTTGTTTATTATCCATGCGATCAAAATAGTTCTAAAATACTATCAAACATGTTAAAACAAAAAGATGCACTGAAAACGTATCATTTAGAAGAAAAGAATTTATGGTTACCTTTTGATTTTCATTTATATGAAGATGCATTAGTACTTCGACCAAATCAAGAGTCACTAACCAAAGAAGATATAGAAGAGATTGCTAGAAATGAATTTTCTTGGTATACTTCCTACTTTGCAATGAATCCCTATTCTAATTTAGAAAAAATAATTGCCAACAGAGGTTACGTATTTGAACAGTTAAAAAAGATGTTTCCTGAATTCACGGAACAAGAAATTGTTAGACTTGAAAAGAATGATTTTTCTTGGATTGAAGAGGATAAAAAAGAATTTGTAAAAAGTAAATATCAACAGGTAATCGAAGAATGGAATACACTGATGCTAGAAGATTTTATCAAAAAAGTAGGCAGTGATATGCCAATTCTCATTGTCAGTTTTGACTCTGAAAAAGCTTTGATTGACTTAGAACAATACCTTGTCAAAACAATAGAACATCACGGTAGACTTGAAACCCATCACCGTACTTGTTATTTTTTAGAATCAGATTATTTCCCCCAGAAAACAGGAATCGAAAGAATCATGGAATTAGGAGATTATAAACGGCAAAAAGAACTAGCAAAACGAAAAAATATATATAAATCATAAAACCAGTATCAACACGATACTGGTTTTATAAATTTACTTGGTCAATTTCATCAATCACTTCTATTTGTGCTTCTACAATCTCTTTAATTCTCCTCTTAAAGATTTTTGTATTTCTTCTTAATTTAGCAACCTCATCTTCTGTTTTCTCAGCTTTTAACAAAGCCTCATTCACAATTCGATTTGCATTCTCTTTCGCATCTTTCAATATCACTTCAGCTTCTTGATGGGCACTTGCACGCATTTGATCAGAAGTTTTTTGTGCCATAACGATTGCTCTACTCAATGTATCTGTATACTTTTCTTTCTCCTCTAACTTCTGCCTCAAACGACGATTTTCTTCTTCTAAATGTTGTAGATCTTTAATTCTTTGGTCTTTTTCCTTATTTTCTTTCACAATTTTTTCAACCTGCTGAATCACTTGATCGAGAAAACGATTCACCTCATCAGGATCATAGCCACGAAGTGTTCTATTAAACTTTTCCATGCCTCACCTCTTAGCCTACTATATTCCTCATACTACCATTCAATATTAATGTCATTATTATCGTGAATATCTTTTCCGTCCGTATCATCTGTAATCTTTCCCTGTACATTCACATTGTTTGGCGTACACAAAAAGATACCACCACCTACTTTTTGTAAATCTCCTCCAATGGCATATACAGTTCCACTTAAGAAATCAATAATTCTCTTTGCCTGATCACTTGTAACACGTTTCAAATTCACAACAACTGGATTTCTATGTTTCAAATGATCAACAATTTGTTGCGACTCAGAATAAGCACGTGGTTCCATTAGAATCATCTTGGTTCCACCATTATTTTCCGCAAGTGCTTCTTCAGGTGAAGTCAGATAATATGGATTGTCATTATCTATACTTGTATCTACTTCTTCTTCTGGACCATCAATCCATTTTTTTAAACTAAATCCCACACTAATTCCTCCTTGTTTATCCCTGGAATCTTTATCCGTTCCATACTATACTTCATTTTAACACAAATTACAGAAAAAGAAAATATCTTTTTTCTATTCTTCATCAGAAATAGTACTTTCATTAATCGTATAAGTAATATCTCCATTATCATTTGAAATAATAATCTCCATAGAATCAGAAAATTCTTTCTTCGTATCTGGATTAATAAAACTCTCTTCTAAGAATCCCTCGTCTTTTAACGTACGAAGTGTAATCGTATCACTATTTCCTGGTCTTGGTAAATTTCCTATATTTTTTGCCCCATATGATTCTGCTGCCTCAATCACATTATCTAGTTGTCTCTCATAGGCACTTTTCCTACTATTTTTTAATACACTTGTGACAACAGGAACTGTAATTGCCGTAATCACTGCAAGTACAACCAAAACTGTTAATAACTCTACCATTGTAAATCCTTTGTTATTCTTCATTTTATCATCCTCTATCCCTATTATAAACAAAAAAAAGAGAGATTGCAAGAAAAAAGGGACTAATTCCCTTTCCCTTCTATCACCAAAATACTGCAGTGCTTAAAATTTAATTTTTTCATAAATTCAGTATATTCCTGTAAATTCAAAGCTCTAATCTGATCAATTTGATCTCCACGAACTTCTTGATTCATACAATATTCCATGGAAATCTGTTCATTGATCGCATAAATATCATCACTACTAAAAATCCAATCACTAATCAAAACACGTTTCATTCGTTTTAATTCCTCTTCTGTAAGCGTCATAGTTTGTAATTTCTTCTGAAAGGCATCTAAAAACTCTTCATATCTCGGTGTTTCTACTACACATTGAACAAAGAAGAAATTTTCAACACGTTCTTTGGAATAATTTATCCCTCTCGTTAAAATTCCTTTTTCTAACATCTCTTCTTTAAAATCAGAAGTAGCTCCAAAATTACACCAAAAAGTAAAATTTAAATAATTAGAAATCTTATCAATTTCTTCTTTAGAAAAAGAGCTAACATCAATTTTAATTCCAACACAAACTTTTGGAATTTGCACATTCATCGTCATCTTTTCATATTCTTTATAAACCGTCACCGGTTCTTTATATTTTTTTATTTTCACTTCTGGTTCCTCTTCAAGATGCTTCTTTTCCTGATTTTGGCGAACTAATTCCATCACTTCTTCAGGATTCACATTTCCTGTAATGACTAAAAATAAATTTCGTGGATGATAGAACGTATGATAACAGTCCATAATCTCATCATGGGTTGTATTTTCGACATCTTCTACCCTACCACCTACTGGATAACGGAATGGTAATACATGGAACGCATTAAAACAAATACGGTCATATAACACAGAATCCGGTCGATCCTGATACATTTTTAACTCTTCTGTAATAATTCCCTTTTCTTTTTGAACAGTTTCTTCCGTAATAGCTGGATCTTGTACATAATCTAATAAGAATTCTAATCCTTCTTCAAAATAATTGGTTCCAGAGAAAAGATAACTTGTTTTTTTCTTCGATGTACTCGCATTACAATCACAGGAATGCTCACTATAAAATTGCATTGGATTCTCACGATGAACTTGGGAAAACATCTGGTGTTCTAAGAAGTGAGCAATTCCTGCGTGCACTTTACGATATTTTGTTTTCCCTTTTGGTACAAACTCTAAGACAGTAGAATTAAATGGAGTTGATAAAGTAACGTACTTCCCATTCACTTTATCAAAAGGAACAATAAAAACAGATAGACCATTCTTTAACACTTCTTGATAACAAGTCAAATCTAATCCTTTTAGTATGATCTTATTCATGTTCTTTTCCTCCCTCCAATAAATAGATTGTATCTAGATGTACCTTCTTTGCAAATTTCACAACCATTTCTTTTGTTACTTTTTGAACATTTTCTTTTCTTTCATCAATCAAATCAGAATGTCTATGAATATGACCACGATAAACAGAAATCAAACTGTTTGGTTCATCATAGATCTCATCCAATGAATAATAATAGAGCTGAATATAATTTTGAACATCCTGTTCCGTAAACTTTCCACTCGCCATTTCTTTACATAACTTCTTAATATATTCAACAGTCTTTTTAAAATTCTTACGATCAATTCCAGCACGAATTAACATGACATGATCTAATCCATACACCGCTGATTGAATACTATAGCAAAAAGAATGTTTCTCACGAATAATGCGAAATAACTTAGAATTAGAATTTCCACCTAATATTTGAGAATAAACCATAGATACATAATCTCGTTCAAACGGAGTAAGAGAATCGATTTTAAAACCGACAACCAAATTACTTTGTTCTGCTTCAATCTTCTCAACAACCGTACGTGCTCGTTTACGAATATCTTTAAAAACAATTGGTTGAAATAGCATCGGTTTTTTCATTGTTTTGATCTTCAAATGTTCTAAGAAATAATCTTTTATTTTTTCTGGATCAACATCCCCACAAACAAAAATATCCACATAATCCTTTTGTAAAACATCTAAATAATATTGATAAACCTCTTCATTCGTAAGTTTTTCTAAATCTTCTAACGTACCATAACTAGAATATGCTAAAGAAGTATCTTTACACATAATTTCTAACAACCTTCTATCGGCTTTGTATCGTAGATTTTCCATACTTCTCAATATATTTTTTTTCACTCTATTTTTTACTAAATGAAATTGTTCTTCATCAAACTTTCCATCTGTAACATTTGGTTCCATAATCATAGAAATGAAAAAATCTAACGTTTCCTTCTGCATACCCTCTTCTGTATACTTCTCATTTAAATAATCTGTCTGAAAACGAATCGTTGCTTCCCCTGCAGAATTTACATTTCCACAGGAAAAACCTGCCGAGTATAACTCTTGACGTTTCATACTCATAAAACGTTCTTTTGGATAATTCTTTGTCGTACTTCCTAATAGACCACAAAGTACATTTCTCTTTGTAATCTCGTCTTCCTTCACTTTTCTTGTAAAATTGATTTGTACACTTACTGTTTTAAAACGATCTGTTTTTAAAACGTAAATCTTAAAAGGCAACAAATCATAATCGTAGTATTTCATAACATCTCACCTCTTTTATATTGTGCGTATTTTTTTGATTTTCTTACATTTCATTTTCTATTTAAGATATTTTTAAAACAGTATCGAGTGCTAATTCGATCATTTTTCGGAATCCTGTTTCTCTTTCCTGAGCAGTTGTTTCTTCTCCTGTTACAAAATGATCAGATATTGTCAAAATACAAGTTGCTTGTTTATGAAGCATCTTAGCAGTATGAAATAATGCAAAAGATTCCATCTCACAAGCAAGACAATGATGTTCTTTAATCTGATCATTTGTCTGTTCTTGACGATAAAAAACATCTGTACTATATGCTGTACCAACTGTAATTTTTTGATTTTTTTCTTTTGCTGTTTCCAAAATCATCTCATTCAAGTGTTTTGAAGATGGAACAACATCATAAGTACTATTATTTTGTACCCTAGCAAAACTAGAATCACTATAACTATTCTCTACCAATAAAAGGTCGTAGACTGGAAGGTTTACATCATAACTACCTGCACTTCCTACACGAATAATATTTTCAACATCATAAAAATGATATAACTCATAAGCATAAATTCCAATACTTGGCATTCCCATTCCAGAAGCCATCACAGTCACTTCTTTTCCGTGATAAGTACCTGTATAAGCATACATACCACGTACATCATTTACTAACTTTGCATTTTCTAAATAAGTTTCTGCAATAAACTTTGCCCTCATAGGATCTCCAGGCATTAACACTGTTTTTGCGATGTCACCTTTATTTGCACCATTATGTGGTGTCATATTATCACCTCACCCTAACGACATTATATCATCTTTTATCCAAAGAAAAAAGGAGCTAAGCTCCTATTTCTAACTTTAATTATGTAATTTCTTATATGCAAATACAGATCCAGCAAGACTGATGAATGCTAATGAAACAAATAATAAGATAGCATCACTTGTTTCTGGATTTGAAGTAGATCCAGTTCCAACAGGTGTTTCTTCAGAAACTTCATCACGAATTGGACTTAATGTGATATTTCCATCTGCATCTGTAGTCATTTGATATTCATCTGTTACATCTTGATCAAGCGCGACATCATAAATCGCATAATCTGTTTGATCAGCTCCAGAATTTAAAGTAGTACCTTTTACTTGTAGACTACTATAATCTGAATTTTCGCTGTTAATTTGATGTCTGATAGCAGAATTTTTAACAGAAGTAAATGTTCCACCAGTCACTGCAGCATTTCCTGAATTATCTAATGCATATGCAGTTTCACTTTTGAAAGTACCATTTGTAATTGTCACTACCGTATTTTCATTATTTTTAATTGTACTACTATTCGTTGACGTAAAAGTACCTCCATTAATCGTCATTGTTGGAACATCAGCGCTTAATTCATTAAACTTAATATTACCAATTAAAGAAGTATTTGAATCAGATTCAAAATATCCGCCATTAATCGTTAAATTAATTCCTTCATTTCGAACCACATAAAATCCTAGATCAGTTTTAAAATTACCTCCATTGATAATCAATGTACCATAATTTGTAATTGGTCCATATGTTGAATCATTTCTTTGTGTTACTAATCCATCTTGTTCTGCAGAATGATCAACAATAGTTAATGAACCTCCTTCTAGTATTTTCAGAGCTTCACAACTTGGTGTATAATTTGTCAAAGTATAACCATTTAAGTCAAGTTCTACTTCTTCTCCAGAATAAATAATAATATCCTGAACTGCATCTCCAGTTAATTTTAACTTGAAAACACCATCTTCTTCTTTTGTAACCTCCACATTACTTCCAGGTAATCCTACAAATACCTGGTTTCTTTCTGCTGTTTTGTCTTGATCTACCGTTGCTGCATGAACATCTACAGTACCAAGTACCATCATCAGTCCAATTGCAACAGCAAATAACTTCCATTTTTTCACTTTCCTACTCTCCTTCCTAGTATAACTATAACATAAAACTTAGACCTAACTCAAGGAATATTCTTACATATTTTCTTTTTTTTTAAACATTTACACAAACACAATTTTTTTCCTTTATTTATAAAGGGAAAACAAACGAGCACTTGACAAAAAAAGAATGGAGCAATCCGAGACTGCTGAAAAAGTAGTCAAAATAAAACTGATATATAGAACAATCTTCTATTTATCAGTTTTTTTATTTGAATTAAGAAAAAACTAGTAAGACAAGGTAATATTATTGGTCCATTTCTTTATT
>CALVJU010000009.1 GCA_944332375.1 uncultured Bacilli bacterium | reverse complement strand
ATCCTTATATTTACTAATAGACAATTATTAAACTAAATAGACCACATATTTTTATGGGGTAAGGGGTTTTTTTATCCTTTTATCAAAAACTTGTTTTTTATTTATGCTTTTTTAAAGCAATAGCATATAATAAAAAATAATAGAATAATTCTATTACTTTTTATTAATCTTCTTCAATTTCATTATTGATTTTTTCTTTAATAATAGCATAAGTCTTGTCGACTTCTTCTTTTTCACCCTCTATTGCTACAACAAACATTACTTCTGGTGCATCATACTTGTCTATTTCAAAAGTAACATTTCCTTTTTTATACACCATACGAGTTCTAATCAAAGTCTTATCTTTAGTGTATTCTAACATATCAAGTATAGAATCAACTGCCTTTTCATTTTCGGGAGTAACTTCTAATGGAATAGTTTCTCTTGATACTTTTAAAACCACATCTGCCTGATTATCATCTTTAAAATCCAAAATTTTTTTTGTTTTTCCATTTTTAGTTTTAGCTGTAATTCTAGCCATAGTTTTATTAACATTTCTATATAATATTCTGTTTTGTGTTGTTTCTTCTTCTTTAGTATATCCATTTTCTTCACAATACTTAATGTATGGATCAATACTTTTTACTTTAAAACTATATTCATATTCTTTCATTTTTTCACGACCTTTCTTAATCTAGGATTGGGATACATAAATCTATTCATTAACTGATATTCAGGATACGCTGATAAATAATGCATACTTGCTTCACAAGCATCATCTGTTGTATGAACTAAATTTGTAATTATAGGATCCCATACAATCTCTTTTCCATCATACCACATTACATTATGATTCGCAATATTTTTTCCCAATTCTTTTCTCAACACATGTTTTGTCATTAACAATTCTTGAGCATCTTCTTTGATTAAAAAGGCATAGCATGGCCCGGTCATCGAGCGTTCGTACTTATAACCATGTGGATGAAACATACGCATAGGTTTTATTCCTGTAAGTTCTGTAGGCTGACCAATGTTTGAATAATACCCAGCAATTGCCCCAGCACCCTTGTCTAAAAATCTTTCCTTAATGGTTGCAGTAACACCTAACTTAAATGATGATGGTTTTAATAAAACTACATTTAAACCTAATTCATAAAATAATCTTGGGCTTATATATGAGAATTCGATATTTTTCCCATCTATATTCAAATATCTTTCATAACTAGAATTTAAGATTTTTAAAGCCTGAACTATATTTTGTGCTAATTCCAACTGTCTCTCATAGTCTTGATCCGTAGGAATTAAATCTTGTAATTCTTCTTTCCAGAATGATATTTGGCGTTCTAAAAGCTTATTTCTATATAATATAGAATCAGCTTTTTTAAAATATGGATTACACGAATTAGCACTCTCTAAAAACCTGGCTTGTTCTATTTTATTTTTTGATATTTGTGACAATAAAGTATAACCTTCAAACCTAAAACCAGCTAAAATCTCATGTGATTTAGCATCTTCTAAAATTTGAAAAAATCTATAAACTAACTCATTATCATAATTACCATTTTTAATTTGAAAAGTAAGTTTTCTTATTTCACCAATAAATGTTGCTATATCACCTTTGATTTCGACATAATTTTCATAAAATCTTTCTTTATTTATAGCTTCTACTCTACCACATTTATATCCAGCCATAGGAGAGCAATCAAATTGATATGTATTACCACTATCATCATCAACTAAAACAACAATATGCGTTGTAGGAAGATCGATTGGATCAAATTTTCTCCTTTGAGCAATTACACATCTATAATTTGTTCCCAAACCAATACTTTTTAAATAATCTATACTTGCCAAAGATGCAGTATAAGTATCACCTATCAATGTTTCTATTTCATTACTTGGATCAGGATATTTGTCAAATATCATTGTTTCTCTAACTATATCATTTATTACTTGTAATTTATTTTTAAAATCTAATAAATTAAAATCTTTTGTCAATGGAGTTTCTGAAAATGTCAATCTACTATCATTGATAGGCTTCAATTCTTCAATTTTAGGTAATAACTTATTCATAATATTCCCCCAATAGTTCATTCAAAAAATTATTACAATTTACTTCAAAATTATAATCCTTAATCAATGTATTTTGAGCATGTTCATTTAGTTCTTTCATTGTTTTCAGATTAAAATTATTTAAAACTTTATTCTTTGAATTATCAATATCATCCAAATCAACTAACACTCCATCATATTCATCATTTACTTGTTCCTTAATTCCATCAATATTATTAGCAACTATTAAAACATTGTTTCTATTCATTTTTCTTATTTCATTTACAGTTAACCCCATTATTTCCTTTTGAGATGGAACTAATAATATCATTTCCTTATTAAAGTGCTTTATAATATATTGTGGAAAATTAAAGGGAGCATCAACAAACAACAAAGTATTAGTCTCTTTAGCACAATTTTCATAATCTTTTATAATTGGCTGTCCTTTGAAATAACCTTGAGCAATAACAACTGGTTTTATTCCCATTGCCTTTCCCAACAACATTGTAGCTTCTAAATTTTTATACTTTTCAGCTCTCGCAAATGATAATATTATATGATCATATTTTTTCACTTTTTCGAATAAACGTATACATTCATCATTTTCTTCATATTCTGTAGGTTTTGATAAGATTTCACCATTTGTTATGCTTAAAATTTTATTACTATCCAATCCATATTCAGAAACTAAATGATCAGCGATATAATGTCCTGTTGCCCCTAGATAGCAATTAGATGTCATATTTATATATTTAATTGTTTCTTCTTCCCATTTTATTCTATCATTCAAAATCAAGTCACTATTTTCTATTGATGAATCCACTTTATGAATACGACCAGTAGAATGTGGTATCCATATTTTTTTATGATTATTGGCATCTTTTATAATTTCCAATAAACCAGCAAACGGGGTATCATTAGCGATGGTTAATACCATATCATAATTTTCAAAATTGATTTTATTAATTATCTGAGCAGTATTATTGGAAAGTATTTTCCAATTATCAGGTGTACCATAACCAAGATTGGCATTTGTACCATTTGATAATTCATAAATACTGACGTTTTTCATAGTTTGATGAATCACTTTAGTATGATAAGAATATCCAAAACTATTACTATTATATTCAGGTGTAAATAAATTAATATGGTAATCAATATCCTTATTATTAAGTAAATAATCAAATGTATATATATATCTTTTTACAATTGTTCCTACACCTGCATAATGACTTATAACGCCATCATGACCACATAAGTTAATCAATAATTTCATTGATAATTGCCTCCACATCTTTTTTATGATACTCTTTCACCACAACATTATTTGAATACCTCTTACAATTATATAAACTAATACTTTCTAATAACTTTTGATTTTCAATAGTTCCAAAAGCATCATTTTCTTTATTATACGGCAAATAATAATTGTTACCATAATTAGTCAGATAAACTATCTTTGTATTTTCTTCAAATATTTGTTTAATATTTTCAAACCATAATATTACGGGTGTTGCATCAAAATCACTTTCAATTATAGAATTTGCTTGATTATACGATAATGTGCTAATGGGACCTCTATCAATAATTATAAGTCCTTCATTATATTTATTAATTTTCATTTCATCATTTTTCATATAATCATTTTCGTCATTAGAGATTACATTTTTTAAAGAATCCATAACTATTTCATCTACAGTATAAACATCCACAAAATTTCGTTCTTTTATTTCATTTATTAAAGTGGTTTTCCCGACACCCGGCAACCCCTCTAAAAACACTATTTTTCTCATAATATTCCTCTAATCATAAATAAATTGTAGCTATTATAACACTCTTTCATTTATTAGTCAAATAACCCTAGACTTTTTTTTTAAGATAAGGTAAAATTTATATCAGGTGATTGATATGAGAAAAAATATCTTGATAACTGGTGGCGGTTCTGGATTAGGAAAATTTTTAACTATGGGGTTATCTAAAAATAATAATATAATTGTTATTTCTAAAAACGAAATAAAAAAAGAGAAAAAAGAAATTAGCATTGATTATTTTTACTGTGATATAACAAATTATAATAAATTAAAAAGCACTATAAACAGTATAATAAGTAAATATCAAAAAATTGATGTTTTAATAAATTGTGCTGGATTATATATTAATGGTATTTTAGAAGAAAATAATCCTCAACAAATTAGTGACGTTATCAACGTAAACTTAACAGGAACTATCTTCTGTTGTCAATTAATAATTAAAAATATGAAGAAGCATAATAATGGTTATATTATAAATATTAATTCACAATTAAGTAATACATATAGAGCAGAAAGAAGTGTTTATTGTGCAAGTAAATGGGCAGTTACTGGTTTTTCTAATTCCTTACAAGAAGAAATAGCAAACAATGGGATAAAAGTAACAAATCTAATTATTGGAACACTAAACGAAACTATGAAAATAAATGGTATAAAATATAGACGTCCTATAAAATATATAGATAATGTAGAAATTGTTAATACAATTAAATTTTTAATTAACACACCATCAGATATTCTTATTCCAGAAATCACTGTTAAAAGTATACATGATTACAATTATAAATAAATTAATTAATTATTCAAAAATATATTGTGGATTAATCGCAATATATTTCTTTTTATCATTATCATAGCTTCTAAACTCAAAATATAGATGAACTTCTATCACTTGAGTACTGCTCTTACCAATAATAACTATTTTTTGTTTCTTTTTTACTTTTTGTCCATCGGATACTACTATTGAGTTTTCTAACATACGATTAAAAACTGTTCTATAAGGAATACTATCAGCATTATGTAATCATAATGGATTTCTCAGTACCACAATCAATCCATAATCAATTATAATTACTTTTGTATGTTTATGCTTCCATTAGGGCCCAATTCAGCCCTCTATCCAGCTCCCTCTGATTAGGCGTTTTAGTAGTGTCCTTGCCACCGCCACTTTTACTAATTATAACTGCATTTGAGTCGTTTCTTTAATTTGTTCTTTTCTATGAATCGAAGAAACCAAGACTACCTAATGTTTACTCCAAGCACCATCGCAATCTTTGTAATTCCACCACCACGTTCATCCAATCATAACTGAAGGTAAAACAAAGAACAATAAATGAGTGAATTGTAAAGATAATGACAAAATCAAATTGATGACTTTAACAGCTGATAAATTGATTAGAAGATTCATGTTACATGTTCTCCCTAATAGATTTACTAAGATCAAACATTATAGTTTATTATCTAATAGAAAAAAAAAAAGTTTACTTAAGTTGTGTAGAATTCTTATAGGACAAACCATATTCAATGATTTCAACATTTCTTTAAACTCAAAAAGAAAAACACAGAAATTTGCCTGTAAAATGTATGGATACAAAAATTTTATGTATTCTTACCATTATTCTACAATTAAATAAACTTTTTTGATTCTATCACAAATCATTCAAGATACTTTACCCTATAAACATTTGCTATCGATTTGGAACAATGTCGTTATAACGTTTTTTGCTTCAAAAAAAGCCATAACTTCCTAGATATTGTATCAAAAACAAGGAAAAAGAAAAGTCAGTATCAGAAACGGGTTGTAAATTTTTGTAAATGTTCATCGTACCTATAACACACTTTCTACTTCTACCAAATCAAATATCTTTTCTTCTATTATGAAAAGAAACCTATTAGGCTTCCTCAATTATTTTCTTTAGTTTATTTATTTGTCTTTGTAATATAACACATAATCCATATATTCTTTTATCAGAAATATGAGTAATGTGTTGATATTCATGAAGTAAATTATCAAAGCACTCTGGAATATCATCTAATTTAGATATATCTATTCTTTTTATATTTCTTACTACTTGAATCATTTCATCAAATGGTTTTACCTCATAGAAAAATCTTCCATTTCCTGATATAATTACTTCATTTTCATCATAATATGGAATATTTAAAGCCATACCATTATCAAATATAGGAGCGACATCTAACCATTTTAGGGTATTCACATCTCTTATAATCCCAAAATTATTTAAGTGTCTATCTTCATTCATAATAATAAAATCTAATATATACATATTTTCTATCTTTTCCCTAGCATTAGGAATACCGTTTTCCTCTATTTTTTTTATATACTCTTCATAATCGTCTGTATTATCATGTCTTTTCATATCATTTCTTATTTGGTGGGCAGTAATCAGTTCGGTATCTTTATTTATAAAACAAGGACATTTAGATACTACGGTATCTCTATACACATCTAAGGTATAAGGAACATGATTAAAACCTAGTCTATCACATATCATAGACGCTAAAACCTCATGAAATGGTTGTAATATTTCATTTTTATAACCACCTTTTAATAAATATCTTGTCCCATTTTCAATGATCCAAGCTTTTTTTAACATATCATCTGTCGTATTATTCGGTGTTTTTAAAGAATTTATACTTGTGATTATTTTACTATTTTTTGATAAAGACGCTTCCATAAATTCAGTATAATCAAAATCATGATCAAAAAAGTTCATATCGTCATATTTTATATTACTATCATAAGGCTTTAACCAATACTGATCTGATAAAGATAAACCAAAGGCTTTATCTAATAGTTCTGTTGGGGCACTGATATCTAGACGATGTAATAATAAATCTAATTGATCACGCCAATTAGGGATACCTCTTCCTCGAAACCACTCTGATAAATTTGTTCTAAAAGGAGTAGCATTGATATCATCTTTCTTATAAAAACTCTTTAAAATATAAGGAGCATATTCTATATGGTATACATCTATTACTTCCTGAAAAACACCATTCGCACTATCATATTCTGCAACTAATACTTCAGTATTTTTATTCATTAGAATACATTTCATAACCACACCTTCTTCCTAATATATTATATATTATTATATCATACGGCAGACTTCGTTCGCAACCTGACCAAGAAATAAAAAAAATGCAAACTCCTTGAAATAGGTTGCCAAAACTGTATAAAAACTGTTACGTGCTCTAAGTCACACTCAAATATAAATGGTCTATGCTACCACAAATCCCAGTTTCATAACCTTTATTCATTCCTTTCATTTTGATGCACTAGACTTCATGACAGCGATTTGATACAATCAAATTAAGAAATGAGGGATCCTATGAAGTTAATATCATGGAATGTTGCAGGATTAAGAGCCTGCTATAAAAAAGGTTTTATGGATTTCTTCTTAAAAGAAGATGCCGATATTGTCTGTTTACAAGAAACAAAAGTATTAGAAGAACAACTTCCCTTTCATTTAGACAATTACTACATGTACTTAAATCCTGCAGAGAGAAAAGGATATTCTGGAACAATGATTCTGACCAAAGAAAAACCTCTCGCTGTCTTTTATGGATTAGATATTGAAAAACATGATCATGAAGGACGTGTTATTACCTTAGAATATCCTTCCTTTTATTTCGTTACTGTTTATACTCCTAATGCGAAAATGGATCTATCTAGATTAGACTATCGAATGGAATGGGAAGATGACTTTAGAAACTATCTTGTCAGTTTAAATCAAACAAAACCAGTCATCTGTTGTGGAGATATGAATGTTGCTCATCAGGAGATTGATATTAAAAATGCGAAAGCCAATATAGGAAATGCTGGCTTTACATATGAGGAAAGAGAAAAGTTTGAACAGTTATTAAATGCTGGATTTATCGATACTTATCGTTATTTCTATCCAGAAAAAGAAGGCATGTATACTTGGTGGAGTTATATGAGACATGCAAGAGAAACCAATGCCGGTTGGAGAATTGATTATTTTCTCATCTCCAAAAAAGAAATTAACTGGGTAAGAGATGCGAAAATATATACCGATGTCTATGGCAGTGACCATTGTCCAATTGGAATTGAACTTACTTTAAACTAATAAAAGATTTGATCAACAACTATGATTCTTCCATGAGCCTTTCCATCAAACGATCATAAGTAAGACATAATTTCTTCTTCGGTATGAGGGCGATCGAAAAAACACCCTGTCAGAATGAATGGAACACAGAATAAAAATCCTAGTAATCATTTTCTTTTCATATCATTTCCTACTTTCCAATTTATTATACAAGATATGAAGAATAAAAACAATGATTGTACTTTATATGGAAACAAGCACAGAAAAAGGACATGGTGTCCTTCTTTTTTACTGAGTTATTTTGTTTTTTCTGTTTCTTCAATTACTTCTATAATATTTCCATTTCTATCATACTGTACTGTATAAATCTTATCATCATCCTGAACTCGAACTTCATTACTAGCATACACTACAATTGTAGAGTCTACATCAATTCCGTATGGCTCTTCTTCTCCCTTTTGTACT
Source organism: uncultured Bacilli bacterium (assembly GCA_944332375.1). Lineage (GTDB taxonomy): Bacteria > Bacillota_I > Bacilli_A > RF39 > UBA660 > UMGS2016. Next base: position 11,285 of record CALVJU010000009.1, on the reverse strand, counting down.
AGTAATCCATAAGAAGAGGAAATCAAACTACCATAAACTCCATATTCTAAATAATCAGACTCTTTAAATCTTTCTCTGTCTACATTGCCATCTATATATCCATTGATTCCACAGACAGTACCAGAAATAAAGGTATCATTTTGTCCTTCAATTTGATTTACAGCACAATAATTTATCACATCAGAAATAGGAAAGCCATACATTATACTATTATGAATTCGATCATCCATACTATCTTGTAAAATACCATTCATAACAGTGTAATTAGAAAGTGTCGATACATCTGTATGAACATGATCAATATAAACATTTGTATCTTCTGGTAATCCTTCGGTATATACCTTTGTCATAAGTTTTTTAGGAGCAGTAATTGTCCAATCTTGCTGATTATCTAAGTCAACAGAATATTCCACAACCAATTTAAAATCTTCTCCTGGAACATCCAATACTTGTTTGCTTCCTTTTTCAACATCTAAATGATCATAAACAAGACTAACATCTTCTGCAACTTCTTCTGTTCCATAAAGACTGAATTCTGTCTCTTTCTCTTCTGCTTCATTACATCCAGAAAGGACAAGTACTGTTGAAACACCCAATATTTTTCCAAGCTTCTTCCAATTCATATTATTTATTTTTACTTTCATATAATCACCCTTCATGGTCTCCTATTCTATCATAAATTTGATTTTTGTCAAACGCAACCGGGTTACAATCTGTCACTTGATATTACAAAAAGAGAAAAGATAGACTCTTTCCTCTTCCTTATTTCATTATGCCTCTTTTTTATCGATGGGTTTTCCAAATACTGTTGCCGATTGGGCCTGTGAATTTTGTCTTTGTTCTAATACTTTAGGAATCATCTCTGTCAATTGTTGATAATGTTTTTTCTGATAAATTCCTCCATCTAAGATTTGACCATTGACTAAATAGATCAATAACTGATATCCCTTCTCTACTGGTTTTAATTCCATATTTTGAATGGTATGAATTTTAATTCGTTGATGAATACATTTATTTTTAGATACATGATATTGATAAGAAAAGATATGTAAGTAATAGATACTATCTAAGTAAATATATTGATAGTTCTTTTTGAATTCATTGACAAAATCATATTGAATACTTGCATTTTTACTATCTCTACGCATACTTTCGATTTCTTCTTTGACATGATAACGTTTTAAATAACGTTGATCAATTCCGTGTTCTAAGACAGTAATAAAGATAATAATCCCCCATACAACAAGAAATATGAGCAGATTTTGTTGATCACTTAAAACAACGGTAGTACCTGTAAATTGTTCATATAATTCAATAAATGGTTGCGCTAAAGATTGTGTTACATAAGAGATATCTGTTTGTGTATAAGGTTGATGAAATACTCTTCCAAACAAGTTAAAGAAATATGCATCAATAAAAAATAAAAGAAATAACGTTGTATATCGTTTACTAATGAGACATACAAGAATAAAAAAGACAAGAAATTGTATTATCATACCAAATGTTCCCATAACCATCACCTATTATCATCATTTTATCAAAAAATAGAGAAAAGAAAAAGTACATCGTACTTATTTCAATTTATTTTTTACACCCTTAAGTCCCTTTATTCCTTTAATACCATTGTATTGATTTAAAATATTGGTATCAAAAGAAGTAATTTTTTTATTCTTTTTACGATAATCTTTAATCGCTAGTGTAATTAAATCATCTAGTAAATCTTTATATGGTTTTCCTGTTGGTTCCCATAAGTAGTACGCTAAACTACCTGGAATGGTATTTGGTTCATTGACATATACTTTCTCATTCTTTTGATCGATTAAGAAATCAATACGACATAAACCACTTAAGTTTAAAGCACGGAAGGTTTCTTTAGCAAGGGTTCTTACTTCTTCTTTTAAAGAATCACTAATACGAGCAGGAATTCTTCTATCGGCATTGACCATTCCTTTACTTCCACCCTTTTTTGTTCCTTTTCCATTTCCAATATATTTATCTTGATAAGTTAAGAATTCATCTGTAGAAATGACTTCTTCGATTTCACTTAAGTCTTGATATTCATAGTCTCCTAGAACACTTTCATTGACTTCTACAAGGTTTTCTACTGCTTTTTCTACTACAATCTTTGTATCGTATTCCATTGCCTCTTCAATCGCATGTTCTAATTGGTCTTCATCTTTGACATAGACGATACCAACACTACTTCCTAAAGTAGCAGGTTTGACAATGACTGGGTATCCTAATTTTTTGATTTCTTTTTGAATTTGTTCTTTATTTACTTGATATTCTGTATCATAGAACCAAGTATATTTTACTATTGGTAAGTCTGCAGCATCTAATACTTGTTTCATGACAACTTTATCCTGTCCCATAGCAGATCCTAAAACATGACTACCAACATAAGGAATACCAATGGTATCTAAATATCCAGCAAGGGTTCCATCTTCTGCATTGTTTCCATGTACAATTGGAAAAGCAATATCTAATTCAGCAATATTGCGTTTAAAGAAACCTAGAGATTGTAGATAAAACTTCCCTTTTTTATTATAGAGTACAACTGATTTCGCATATCTTTTTAAGTCGTCAAAATCTTGATATAACGTAATATCTGTTAATAGTTTTCCAGTATACCATTGTCGATCTTTATCAATATAAATTGGAATCACTTCATATTTATTTGTATCCATATTTTCTATGGCTTGAAGAGCAGAGATAATACTTACTTCGTGTTCTACAGTTGCTCCTCCAAAAATAACACCAACTTTTATTTTCATTTTAACACTTCTTTCTATTTTTCATTATATTGATCTGGTAAATCATTTTCAAACAAAGCATATAGCTCTTTTCCACTTACTTTCATCTGTTGTAAAAGCGCATATGCGAGTACCACATTATTAATGACATGGATTTTCTTTTCTGGATAATCTTCGATTAGTAATCCTTCATAAATTGGTTTTGTTTTATTGACACCAACTAAGATCACTTCATCACAAACTTTTGCAATTTGTTTTCCAAATTCTAGATTTAATTCATATTCACGATCTCCTAGTTCAATCATACCTGGGGTTACAATGACTCTTTTCCCTGGCATTAATTTCAGGACATCTAAAGCTGCTTTTGCCCCAACAGGATTTGAATTATAATCATCGTGAATATAATTAACTTCTCCCACTCTTTTTAATTCTAAGCGATGTGGGATTGGTTTTACTCTTTTGACACCGGCGATCAGTTTTTCTTTTGAAATTCCAAAGGCTTCTCCAAGAGCAAGTGCTCCTAAAATATTATATACATTATTTTTACCAAGGAGACAAGTTTCAAAGTGATAAACAGTAGGATCGTTTTTAAACGTACAATCGAACTGAGTACCATGATAGTCAAATTTTAAATTCGTCGCACGAATATCCGCATCCTCTGCATCAATACCAATCCATATGACACGACACTTGTTTTTAAGTGGATAATCAACTTGTAATTCATCATCACGATTTAAAACGGCAATTCCATCTTCTGGAAGAGATTCAATTAATTCAAACTTTCCTTTTTGAATATTGGTTTGACTACCAAAAGATTCTAGATGAGCAGTTCCAATTCTTGTTAAAATACCGTATTGTGGTTTTACAAAATCACAGATTTGTTTAATATCTCCACGTTGAAAAGCACCCATTTCTGCGATAAAGATCTCATTAAATTTATCTAAATAATTATTGACTGTTAAAATCATACCATAAGTGGTATTGTAGTTTTTTGGAGTTGTACTAGAGACAAACTCGACATTCAAAATATCATTTAAAATATTTTTACAACTTGTTTTTCCATAACTACCTGTAATTCCTATCTTCTTTAAGTTTGGCATATCATCCAATTTCTTCTTTGCTTTTCTTTTATAATATAAGAATACTTGATGTTCCACTGGTTTATTGATGATATTAGCAAGCATTACTACAAAATAGTTGATATAGACTAATGCTCCCATAATAAAGTAATAAGAATAGATGTATTCTTCACGATATCCTAAATAAAAACCAATAAATGAAAGAAGATAAATAATGGTAAGGGTCACTAATAGACGTTTTACACGTGGAGTAATTGCTAGTTTTACTTTAACTTGTTCTTTTTTTGTCGCACGGTAATTTTGGTATAACACAACAAGATAAAAGAGTGCGAATAGTGCCATACATACTGTAGATGGTATAGTGATAAAGACCGCAAAGATCACAAAGAACATATCTACAGTTAAAAATACTTTCGTTGGATTTTTTAATAACCATTTAAAATAGCGATGATTTTCGTCGTAAAAGTTCAATTGTAACATATGAATACTTTTTAATGAGACGAAGTACATATACATAAAAAATGGTATAAATGATAATAAAAATAATAAACTCATACTATCTCTCACTTTCTAAAAAATTATAAATAATTTTTCTTGTTCTTACCAAATCTTCTAAATAGGCATAGTGTGTACAACCAGCGTATTCAATCACTGCTGCGTCTTTTAGTAATGACTCTAATTCATAAGCATCAGCTAAAGGAACTGCTTCATCATTGGTTCCCCATATAATAATGGTTGGACAAGTAATTTTTTTGACATCTTCCGTAATATCTGTATTCACGTGATTTACTAATATTTTACGCATAATTGGACTAGCATTTCGATAATCTGTACTTCCCATATGTTTCTTCGCATATTCTTCAAATTTACTGATTCCAGGTATTTTCTTCAATGTTTTTAAAACTTTTACTTTCATCGTAGTCTTTTTGATAACTTGTTTAAATGGACTACCAAATAAAATTAGTTTTTTCACAGGATGTTTGCTTGCATATAACAAGCTAATTTTTCCTCCAAAAGAATGACCAATCAAAATTGGATTCTTAATTTTTAATTTATGAAATAATTGATCTAACATATTTACAAAATCAGATAATTCCCACGGCGTTTTTGGTTCTTCAGAAGATCCATGACCAGGTAAATCGATGATTGTAACTAAGTAATCTTTTTGTAATGCATCCCCTACTGGTTTCATCATTTCAATATTCTGTCCCCATCCATGAAGTAAAACAACATCATATCCCTCTGGATTTCCGTAAGTGATACTATTAATATTGATTCCCATAACTTTGTTCATACTATTATTCACCACACTAATTATACCATGTTTTGAAGAGAACGAAAAGAACCCAAGGAAAATTAATCAGAAAAAATGATTTAGAAAGCCTAAATCATTTCTTAGGAAATTTTGTTGGTTTATTGATCAGATATAATACAACAAAACATACTAACATCACGATAAAGATAATATCTAATTGATACATCTGATATCTGGCAATCAAAGGGATGATTGTAATAGCGATCAAGTTATAAAACATGTGAAATAAAATCGGTGCCGTAATTGATTTTTCTTTCTCCAATGCATCAATCACAATAAAACTAATCACAATGGCTGCTAAAAAGCTGTAAACTGTTGTATGACAAAGTACAAAAATGAGCGTAATCAGTAAAATCGCACGCATTGGTTTCATCCATTTTTTTGCCTCTTGGTATAAGAATCCACGAAATAAGTATTCCTCCAAAATTGGTCCAATCAAAGCCGTTGAAAAAACACGTCCAATATAAAACCAATCATAAGTAACGCTTGTTGAAGAGAGCGTTGCCGGAATAGGAAGTACCCTCTCCATTTTCAAAAAGAAAATGTGAATAACAAAAGAAGTCAGCACTCCAAATAATACATAGTAAAGAATCTTGTTTTTACGGAGCGCAACTGAATGAATCTTCTCTTTTTGATATTTATGAGAAAAAATTGGATAAAAAATACAAAACGTAATGACAGTTGAAGGGAATAATACCGTACGTAAACGATCAGCAAGTTCAAACTCTGTAAACGAAATCGGTTTCACAAATTGTAAAATGGCAATCAATAGGAACAAAATGAAAAGTTGACCAACTAGAAATAAAATTGGCCAACCAATCAAAGTTTTCACTTTTTGAAAATTAGTTGTTTTTTCCATTCGTATCTAACATTTCTCGAATCGTCGTTCCTAGGGTTGCTAAATTTTGTAAGTCTGATGGGACGATAATTTTTGTTGATTGTCCATTTGCCATTTTTTCTAATGCTTCTAAACTTTTTAGTGTTAAAACTGGTTCATCTGCTTTCGCATTTTTCAAAAGTTCAATTCCTTTAGCTTCTGCTTCTTTTAATTTTAACATTGCCTCTGCTTCACCCTCAGCAATACGAATTTCACTTTCTTTCTTTGCCTCTGCTCTTAAAATCGCACTTTCTTTTTCTCCTTCGGCGATCAAAATACTAGATTTCTTTTCTCCCTCTGCTTGTAAAATCTTTTCACGACGTTCACGTTCAGCACGCATTTGTTTCTCCATTGCTTCTTGAATATCACGTGGTGGAATAATATTTTTTACCTCAACACGGTTTACTTTAATTCCCCATGGATCTGTTGCTTCATCTAAGATGGCACGCATTTTAGAATTGATCAAATCTCTACTTGTTAAAGTCTGATCTAATTCCAAATCTCCAATCAAATTACGTAATGTAGTTGCAGTTAATGTTTCAATCGCAGCAATTGGATTTTCGACTCCATAAGTATATAATTTCGCATCTGTGATTTGAAAATATACAACCGTATCAATCTGCATTGTAACATTATCTTTTGTAATGACTGGTTGTGGTGCGAAATCCTTTACAATTTCTTTTAGAGAAACCTTGTTCGCAACACGATCAATAAACGGAATTTTAAAATGTAATCCATTTGACCAAGTTACATAATAAGAGCCAATTCTCTCTACAACATAAGTACTTGCTTGTGGAACTATTTTAATACACGGAATTACAATCACTCCCACAAGAATTAAAATAATAATTAAAACATCCATAAATACCTCTACTCTTCATTTTCTTTTGAGACGAAGAGCTTCACTCCTTCCATTTTTTCAATGACAACAACATGTCCCTCTGGGATCGTTTGATCACTGATTGCTGTCCAATTCTTTCCATCAACCTTTACCTCTCCTGGCTTTGTCTTTGTGATCTTTTCTGTCACAATTCCTTTCATACCGATCACACGATCTAAATTCGTTTTTGTTTTCTTAGGCATGACTTTTTTAACAAGCAACGGTTTTGTAACAGCCAATAAAATCACTCCTAAAATTACAAATACAAGAAATTGAATAAAGACACTATCGGTAAAAAAAGATAAAACTAAAGATACCAAAGCACTCATTACAAACCATATGGTTGTAAGATTAATAGTCAGAACTTCAATCAAAGATAATAAAATAATGACCCCTAACCATACATAAAACATGAAATCATCACCTCTATCATCATTATACTACATTCCTATTCAGATACAACAAAAAAACTAGCAATTATGCATATTCTATCCAAGAATATTGACGTGCTAGCCTTTCGATATTTTTCTCATCTGTAACAACCGTTACTTTCTCTAATGGAACATGATGCAAACGAAGATTGAGCGCTGTTTTCATTTCCTGTTGGTCAGAGAAATAATCAATCACATCCTGTTTTAAAGACGATCTGTCTTTTACAGTGAATGCTACATCTTCTACAGTCACTTCCAAAACCTGAAAATAAATTTCAGGAAAATAAGTATCTAGTTGTTCTAACTTCCAATTACCTCTCGATAAATCTACTTGATAAGTTCTTTCATAGGGAATGGTAGAGGTATCTTGAAAGACAGGTTCTGTTTGTTCTTGATTCCATGTTAGAAAAGAAAGAATACAGATACAAAATAAAAAAAATAATGAAGGAATCTGTTTCATAAAATCACCTCATTATTTTTAAATTGTTCAGTATTTTGGTTTTTATTCAGGATTTAATTATCTTTTACGTCCAGTTTCTTTTTCTTGAAAAATTAATTCCTCTAATCTCTTTGCCTCATCAATATAATGCTGTTGTTGTCGTGCATCCTGTGTCTGCATTTGATTATCATAAAAACCTAAATTGTCATCATAATTTCTCATATAGTCATTGAATTTCTGAGTAATAGATTCGTACTGCTTACTCAAATCATCCATAACACCTTGTTTTGATTTAAATGCTTGTTGATATGCTTCCAAATCATTTTTTTGCTTTAATAATTTATTTAATTTGTTTTCGAGTTCTGAAATTTTTTCACGATTCTCTTTATTAGCATATCTATCACAAAATTCACTAAATCGTTCCTCTCTGTTAGGTAACATATTTATATTTTGCAAATATTGTTGAATTTCAGGTTTTTCACTATTTAAGACTTCTTGACGATAAGCAGCTCCATTTTTTAATCGATTTATTTCCCAATCTAAATTTGTGATTTCAGAACCAATTTCTCTCAGTCTTTTTGCACTATCATAATAAGCTTTTTCACTTCTCTGATCTAATAATTTCTTTTGATCATTCAATTTAGCGTTTGCAGTTTGTTGTGCTAATTGAGCATTTAAAGTTTCATTTATTTCTTTGCTAGCAGCAAGTTCTTGTTTCAATCTTTCAATTTCTTCAGCGGACTCTTGTTTTAATCTTTCATAAAGTGTTTTATACTGTAAATCTGAAACATCTTCAGGCTTACTTCCTGGCGTTGCAAGGAGTGGTATCTCATCATCTAATTTCTGCTTTAACTCAGGATATTTTGCAACTTCTTTTTCAAAAATACCGGCTAACGTTTTATTACACCAATCAGCACTATAATTTGATGCGTTTAAATATTTTCCCGCATTTGCTTCCAACATTGGAGCCAATTTCTTTATTTCATCATAACCTGCATCTTTATCTGAATTATATTTTGCAAAAGCATCATGAATTTTCGACTGACTATCCAAATACATCTGTTTATTATGAAGGGAATTATCAATATCAGATAATAAATTTAACAATTCTGTTTGTTCAGGGGTATATTTTGATTGATCATCACCAGCAAGATTTTTGAATTTCTGCATCAAATCATCTAGAGCACTCTTTTGAGAAACATATGCAGGTTTCTTATCATAAGACATTTCAATACCTAGTTGATTTTTTAAAAATGAAGCAGCATATTTAATCTTATCTAAAGAATCATCTTTTGTTGGTGTTTTTAATTCTGGATATTGTGTTTCTATTTCAGCAACCTTCTCATTTAGTTTTTCAATCATTTTTTCTTTTGAAAAGAATCCAATATTTCCTTCTTTCCATTCAAACTTATCTATTTGTTCTTTTGCCTTTGTAAATAATTCTTTCCCTTTTTCAGCATCATTTTCAAGTACTACAGTCGTGTTTTGTAAAGTATTCAGTGCGTTTAAATAATGATTTTTATTGACTAGAGAGTTAGAAATGACATTTATGATCGCTTTTAAACCAATCATTTCTGGGGTATTTTCATTTTCTCGACGTGAATATAAATCTTGTATTGTCTTATATGATTTCATTTCACGATTCCAAGCATCCAAAGTGAAATTTTCATCCTTGACCATTTCAGCCAAAAGATTCTTACATTTATTCTTTATAAAATCAACAGAAAGAGATGAACTATTATCTTGGGTTTGTGTATGACTTTCAACAAATTCAGTAAACTTTTCAGCTCTTCCTCTATTAAATCTCCAACGTTTATAACGAGCCTTTAGCTTTTCAACCCAACTACCTTTAAATTTTGTAGCTCTCCTTCCCTCTAATTCAACTTTTGCTAAAAAATCATAATAATTTCCCTTTGCTTTTTCATATGAGTCTTTTCTTTTTTGTAATGTTTCTTGTGCACTTTCTAGTTCAGCTTTTTCATTTTCTGTTAATGAAGTCTCATTTGGATCAACTCCAAATTGTTGACTTAATTGTTCAAAAAGATTTGATCCCTTTTCAACTTGTGCTCTTGTAAATGGGGTTGTTTTATTCTCTACCGCCGCATTTAATACAGCAGACATCTCATCAGCTTGTCCCCCTAATGGATTTTTAGCCTTAGCGACAAGAAATCTTTGTAACTTTTTAAGATCGTTGGAACTGATTCCCACACTACGGCTTCCTATAATACTTGCTGTCATTTTTCATCACTCCTCAGTTTTAATAATTGCTCTCATAATATTTTTAATTCTATTCCATTCATTATCATCTGTAACTGAAACAAATTTAATTGCTTCTGGGTTTCCATTTTCAGAAACAATTTCTGATGTATAAACGACATTCAAATTATTTTTATCAACCTCATTGAATGTGTAAATAACATATTTTTTTTGATTGTCATTCATTGTAAATTCCATGATTTTTTCAGCTTTTCTTTCTGATCCATCTGGTTGTTTCACTGTGATCTCATCACCTAAGTTATCCGTTACAGTAATATTATTTAATATATCTTGATTCATAGTCAATTCCTCCTCTTTATTCCTATTACATAATTATAGCATACATTTTTCATTTACACAAATTTTTCACTCACAATTTTCACATTTTTTTACTTCGTCGCGACAAATGAATAAATTGCTGATCAGTTAAATGATAATCTGAAAATTTTTCCATGAATTTTGCATATAGTAATTGTGAATTAAAATCTTGATTTTCCTTTAAGAACTGTAATAGCGAATTATTTTCTTTCTTATATTCTAAAACATGTTCTATTTCCATTTGAATCGGTGTAATTAATATTTCTTTTGGTTTTTGTTTTTTAAAAAACAAAGTTTGATATACATGATTATAACCTTTTGCTTTTATACGATAGGTAGCATTTAGCTTTGCTTTTTGATCATAACAATAAATTGTAATTTCTTTTGTATCTCCTATTTGATCTAAGTAAGCAAGAATAAGGAGTAAAGAAAGTGCTTGATTCATACCATAACTCATATAAATATATAATTGCGTGTATTTATGTCCAAAAAGTGGTTTCAAAGAAGACAATATATATTTCTCATACTCTCTTGTACTGATTCCATATAAATCACTACGGTTCTTAATAAATGAATGAGAAAACAAATCACTCGTCAAATTTCCATCTGCAAATGATTCTATAAAAAGATAAAAGATTCCACGGTTGCTTATTCTTAAAGTTTCATACAATTCATCATCTAAAACAATATTTAACATCTCATCACCCTACTACTCACAATTTTATCTTATCATAACATTCTTTTAGTGGCAAGAATGAAAGTGAAAATTAATTTCAACTAATATTATCGCAATAATAAAAAAGAAGAAGTTTTCCTTCTACTTTTGGATCATATTTAATAAATTAATTTTAAAAATATCTTTATCTGCATGTTCTTTAGAAACCATAATACCTTTATATGTTTCTAATTCTGATTGATGTCCCTCACTCAAGATTTC
>CALVJU010000008.1 GCA_944332375.1 uncultured Bacilli bacterium | reverse complement strand
ATGAATATAAGTTTCATCACTGTCATGTTTGACTACTAGAAAACGGTTCTTATAATTTATTTTCGATTGTCTTGTAATAACTACTGTTCTAAAACTCATACTTTTGTTCCTTTATACCTGTAACTGACTTATGAATTAATGTTCCTTCTGTAACATTACATCCTGATAATCGCCCCATACGATCACCTAATCCGAATTCCTTCAAGTTTGCATTTACACTATTACAATGTAACATTTTAAAAATTTCATTAATTATTTTCTTCTTTTCTAATAAGTTTAGATTTAAAACATTCAAATCATTCTCTATTGTATTTAATTCTTTATCGAATAATGGAAAAATTCTTTTTTGATCTAATAAATAATGTAAAATTTGATTAACATATTTTTGTGCTTCAAACTCAAATTTTTTATTATTATTCTCCAAAAAGTCTAATGCATATTTCCACTTTTTCATATGTTCTTTAGTAATTTTTAATTGGTATGCATTTGATAATTCACAAACTTTATTTTTAATACTATACCCTTTTATGTACACAGACTGTCCTTTATATTTTATTTCGCTTTGAAATGGAATTTTATACTTTATTATCTCTATAATATCATTATCCTTTAACTTCAAATGTTCTTTAATAAATTGTTCCATTGTTATTTTATTTTGTTTCATTTTAATATCAATTTGGATCGGAATACCAACCATCTTCACTTTGTTCTTAAATTTTACTAAACATAAGTATGAAGTATTTACATTAGAATATCCCCCATATAACTTAACAGGCATGTTTTCTTTGATTGGTACACTTCCTTTTCCGGCTTGATAAATTGTTTCTTTAAAGAATTTTCCCTGATTTAATTCAGTTTTTCGACTAATCAATATATCATTTCTATAAAGAGTATCTTCCACTCTCTGATTAAAGCTATGTGCATCGAATTTCACTTCTCCAGTTTCTTCATCTATTAAATTTTTAGAAATTTCATTCACAATATCACTGGCTTCTTCATCTAAACTATTTATAACATATCCATATTTTAATTTATTTTTTTGTCCTAACTTTCTAAATCTATCATTCATTTCTTTTACCATATGAAAATCAACTTCTTTTTTCATATATTTTTCTTTATATTCACCTAATACCGCTGCAAGATATGCGTCATGAGCATGGTGATAATCATTGATCTCTCTAAATTTAAATAAGTCATATCTTTCTCTATAATTATGTGATAAATTGGCTTTCAAATAAACTACTTTAGTTTTTTTATAATAATTATTTAATATATTTGCAACATGTTTTGTTATTTGCCTTGTTTCCACAAGTTGGCGATTGATAAATCCTTGAATATCTTCATCTTTATAATTGCTTCTAATTAAATTATGGAATTTCTTTGCCGACATTAATCCATTTTTCTTTAAATGTTCCCACCATTTATACATGTTTTTTCTATAACTGCTTGGTAGAACATAACTAGCTGCTTTTTCTTGATTACATTCTCTATAAACTAATGCTTTATTGTCAATTGAATCATCTTTAATTAAGGTACGTGGTATAATATGGTCTATTTCATATGTATCTAAATCTTCTATGTTTAATGGTTTTCCACTATATAGACATTTTCCTTCCTGAATAAAATATAAGAATAATTTTTGTGTATTAATTTCATGGTGAGATAATTCATCCTTTAGTTTCTTATAGTTTTCAATTTCATTTTTACATTTACTATATAAAGTTTCTATATACTTTTTTCGATCTAAAGTTCGTTGTTTCTTTTCTTCGCTACGAGCCATTTCAATCATAATACGAGCAGGTTCATATCCTATATAATCCACTATCTCTTTTACAATTTTTAATGCTTGATAAATACCTCTTTTTGTTGCCGGTGAAGTTGCTAGTGGTTCTACGACTTTGTAACTTAATGATGCTGTTTCGGTAGTACTATTTTTTTCTTGAATCATCTTTTGAAATTTATACTTATCATTATTTATAATTTGCATGAAATTTTCATCTGTTTCATTCATCAAATCCATAATTGATTTATATGTATTAGTTTCTTTATCTTTGTAATATTTTGTTGATAATAACTCTCTACAAAGATTTCCCCATCCAGAATATTTTTTCGTTAATATTTTTTTGATTTGTGCATCTGATAATTTTGGAAATTCTCTTCTCACTTTTGTCTCTAAAATATCTTTATCATCAAATATTGTAATCCATTCGATAATTTGATCGGCCTCATCTTCAGAATAATCGGTATTTTCAAAGATTCCATTAGGGCCAAAAAAATCATAATATGATTGAAGATTATTTGCAAATTTATTATCGGCAGAATAACCCCTAACTTGTATTTCATCATACATTGACATTTCATTCCAAGAATGTAAAAATGATACAAATTTACTATTCGTAATATTTCCAGAAATTTTTTCAAATAATTCTTTAATAATATATTGTTGTTGTTCGTTACTCAATCTTTGATCATTCACACGAATTTGTTTTAATTCATTTAATATCTTGTATCTCGAATAGTAAATAGAATTATTTGGTAATGCATACTCATTTAATAAAAATGTACAATGGGAAATCTTCCTCAATATAAATTTTTCAGCAGTTTGCTCTTTATCAATCACTTCATCAAAATTATATGGTGTAATTTTGACATGTTCTTGTTTTCTTTTCATCCACGCAAATTGACTTTTCTGACTAGATACTAGCGGTCCAACATAGTATGGTATTTTAAATTCTAATAGCTTTACAAGTTTATACACTCCATCATTGGTTTTATCTAATAAGAATGGATAATATTGGCCTTGATTTTCTATTATTTTAATTAATTCGTCTTTATTTAGTTGATATGGATATTTACCATTTTCAGTATCTGTAATCCTTGGTAAAAAATCTCCATTGTCCATTCTTTTCTTAACATCATTTTGTACTTGTTCAATATATTTTTGGTCAATTTCTACGCCAGAGTCTAACAATAGACTAATTAATTTGTTTAACTCCTTAATAAAGTCTTCTCGAGATAAATTATTAGAAGTATATTTTTCATATAAACACTGTTCTTTTTTAGTACTTCTCAACAAACGATTATATAATTTTCTGTTTTTACCAAATAAGTCTTTTAAAAATCTTAAATCTTTTTGATGTTGCTGATATCTTTCTACCATTAATTCAGAAAGACTAACATGGTCTCCACCTTTAAATAATTTTTTTAAGAAAACAGTATCATATAAATTTTTCAATTCTTGTAAGGACTCAATTTTATCACCTAGAAGTTGTTCTATTTCAGCATATTTATCATCAAAATCACTTCCATTAAAGTTTAGTTCAATTTTATTTTCAGCATTTTCAATAACAAATAGTTTATTTACATTAAACTTATTACCTACAAGTAATTTTATTAACTCCGCAACAAATTGTTTATTACATGTATCTGAAAGTAATTTTTTTACTTCCACTTTTATGTCATTTTTAGATGGATTTAATAATATTTTTGAAAATTGATCAAAATCTATGACTTCATTATAATTATCTGGTATTTCTAATTCGGGTATATTATTTTGCAATGTATCAAATGTTTGCACTAAACAATCTTTTATATTTAAATTATTAGCATTGAAAGAAGTATTACCATATAAAAAGTTACCACGATATTTAATCATATGATGAATAGCAAGATATATAAGACGAATATCCATTTTTTCTTGTTGATTCATTAATTCTTTTCTAAGGTGATAAATAGTTGGATATTTGTCATAATATTGTTTGACTGCTCTTTTTTCTTCTTTAGTGAGTTTAATCGTTTTATTTTTTTCATCTTTTTCTAAATATTTTGATTCTTTTAATTTTATAAAAAAGTCAGGATCTACTTTATTGATTTCAGAATTAAATTCCTCTTGTAACAGCTTAATTCTGTTTCTACGACGATCATAACGTCTTCTTGTGCTACGATATCCTCTTCTTTCAGCAGCAGTTTGTGCTTCTTCAAACAAACGTACTCCCCATAATGCCTTTTTTCCTTTGCGCATTATTTTTTGTGTACCATCTTCAACAACAGCCCACCCCACTGATGTGGTACCAATATCGAGACCTATGCTATATTTTTTCATTTTTATTGACTACCTCCTACTACATGTGGTATTATGTAATTGTCTTAATACCATTTAAGATGACATAGAGAGTTAAAATAAAGGTTTTACCCTAAATGCTCACATATGTGTGCGACTGCTTAGGCGGTCTTTTTTTGTGGATAAATTTTTTTGAAAAAAGGCCAATACAAAAACTGATAAAGTCCGTACTAGCCCTTTACTCTTATGTCCATCTTCATTATAACAAATTGTTACCTATTTTACTAGCAAATTAAATTAATTATCAAAAAAAAACACATAGTAAAATTATTCATTTAAAATAAAATTGATAGCAATATATCCAGAAAACAAAAAGAATGGAGTTACCATTCCTTTTCACGCGATATCATTTTTTTCAATTAACTATACATAATATTAATTATTCTATGATTTTTTAAATTCCAATTATTGGATATATTTAATTCTAACTGTATTAATCATGAATTCTAATGCAACGATTATTTTCCTATTGAAGTGGTTTCTGTAATTAATTCATATCCATTTTTTATATCTGATACATTTTCTTTTAATAGGATGTTATCTCCTTTGATATCAAATTTCCTATAATCATACTTCATCGTTCTTTCATATCCTGGTGTATAATCATGATCTGAAAAACCTTTTTTATCAATGTCATCAACTATTGTTTTTAAGTTATCTCCTGAAACATCATCGATCATTCCTCTTCCGGCTCCATCAATGATATAAGGATAGTGTCTTCCTCTTCCTTTTTCTAAATCTCTAGATTCTAAGAATGTAATTTTGAATACTGTCGGAGAACCGAAGTCGTACTCCATCTCCATAGTGTCGTTCGGTTGAAGATGAATGCTGTTTAGGGTAGTGATTGTTGCATTCATCTTAGGAACTTGGCGATTATCATATTCGTGGTATACCCATGAATCATAGACGTTATCTTTATATTTTATATAATACAAATGATATGCGAGGGAATCAAAGGTTGCTAGAATTGTGTAAGCTAAATCTGCCACTGTTTTTTTATCTGTTATTTCGATTTTACGCCATATTTTGTCTTCTAATCCATCGATTGCTACTTTAAAAGTGTATACTTTTGTCATAATTTTTTCTCCTTTTCATATGGCATATTATATGATTATTTTAAAAGATTGTCAAAATATGGATATTTGTGATAGTGTAAAATTATTTGTGGTAAGCATTAAAAAAGAAACCATCGAATGTTATAATAAATTTGATAAAAATAAACAAAGGATGGTTTCTATGAATATAATATCATATTTTTTTAGCTTTTTAAAGAAAAACTTTTATAAAATTAAATTAATTGTTTAATTGTTTTTAACAGAAAAACAACATTAATTTTTAAATTAATACCCACCATCAACCGTTAATATTTCGCCATTTATATAACTTGAATCTTCACTTGCCAAAAAATATATTGTCTTTGCAATTTCTTGTGGATCTGCAAATCGACCAAGGTATATTTTTTCTGTTTCATCATCAATATAATCTTGTGGTAAATCTTTATTCATGTCAGTATTGGCCCAGCCAATTGCAATCGCATTGACTCTTATATTTGGTTTAAATTGAAAAGCTAAATCTCTTGTAAGACTTTGTAACCCAACTTTTGAGATATTATAATCTAAACATTCTGGCGATATTGCTTTAGTTCCATTAGTAGATGACACATTTACAATTGCGCTATCTTTTTTCATATATTTAGCTGCTTCTCTTGATACAATAAATGCACCTAAAACATTAACCTCTAATGTTCTTTTAAATTCATCAACAGTGATTTCATCAAAATTTCTATCATATGCAATACCGGCGTTATTAATTAAAACATCAAGTCTGCCAAATTCTTTTATAATAGATGCAATCATGTTTTTAACATCACTTTCATTTGAAATATCTGCTACTTCTACTAATGCTTTTACATTGAATTCACTTTCTACATAGTCTTTTAATTCTATAGCTTTATCCTTATTTTTTATATAGTTTATAACAACATTGTACCCTTTGGAAGCAAATTCAATAATTGTTGCTTTACCAATTCCTCTTGCGCTACCAGTTACTAACACCACTTTGTTTTCCATATTGCTTTCTCCTCACTTTGTCAATTACAAGCAAAATATATTTCTAATTGAAAATTCAGTCATATACTTTAACTCGTCAAAATTTTCATAATTACGTTTTTATTCTATCATACTGTGGGCATTTATTACAAGAACAGTTAGCGGACATGGTTTATTAACGGATACAAAAAAAACATGATGATAAAGAATACAAGGAAATATTCATCCCTTTATTCTTAGTTTTTCGATTTTCATATTTTTGGGCGATGATGGTCATTTTTTAAAATATAAAATAAAAATAGATTCCTTGTGTTATATGTTGGCTCCGTTTTTAAAAAAATTTAAGAAATTTAGTCAAAAAAATAGGGCTCTATCCTAAAATAGACCCCTTACAAAAATGATTTAACATTTTTTCCTTGCATAGATAATATATCATAAAGACATATCTATGTCAAACTATTTCATCTTTATTTCTATAATTCTTTTCTATTATTTTGTCAAAATAATTATAGATAGATTTTAATAGTTCATTATTATTATAATACTCTTTGTTTAATATTATACGTCCATAAAATAATTTTGTGAGCTCATGATTAACATTCTTCCTCACGCCTTCACTACTAACAATAATGTTAAATAAATATAAGGTATAAGTGATTTGTCTAATGCGAGAGTTTGCAAGTTTTGTCTTTCTATTTTCTTTACCAATCCCACATTCTTTTAAATAGTTAGTGATTAATGTATCTGGTTTATATGGGTTATCTTTTTTATCAAGTTCTGATAGAACACATGAATTATGGGCGACAGCATTTCTTAATTTATTTACTTCTCTTAGAATAAATATGTATTTATTATCTTCTAAATTATATGTGTTTGTATAAAAATCAAAGAAATTAATGAGTTCTCCGAATGTGATAATTTCCAAAAATTCCCATATTGGAATATTTTCAATTTTTTCGTCTTTATCTAAATCATATTTTGAAAAGATTTTTTTATAATAATCACTGCTAACTTTTTTTCTAATACTGTCGTGGACCCTTCCAGGAAAATTCCCATCATTAAAATCCTTTTCTAAATATAAATTTACTATATTATACCCATCTTCTCCCTCTATATCTTCTATGCTGTTTAATATCCTTATTTTTAGATAATGTTCTATGTCGATAATCATTTTAAATAAGACTAATCTTGTTCTATAATCGATAATCGATAAATCTTTTAAATATGCAAAATCTAAATCTATGTACTTACCAGTAAGTTTACCACATGGATATTTTGCAAAGTTATTTTTGTATGATGTAACGTTATAATAATTATTATTTTCTCTTAAATATTTTTCTGCATCATATTCATTACATCTTTCAAATTTTATATTCTTATCCTTTAAATATGGTACTAATTCAGATATTTTCATCATAGGTCGTAAAGTTGGTTGTTTATTTTCTATCATGTAATCACTCCTCATATTCATGAGTATAACACAAATACATTTATATCACTATACAACTATGTATAAAAATCAATTCCTTGTAGTGTTTGTTAGCTCTAGTTGCGAGAAATTTCAAGTGGATTTTTCAAGCATCATAGATATTTCTTAAAAACCCTTTTAAAATCTTCTGCTTTCTGCAAAAGCCATTTATATCCATGACTTAAATCTTCAGATTTGAAATCAACCTTAAATTCACAAACAATACTTATACTACTCGCTTTACTATTCTCTTTATAATCCCAAATTACTTTATATCCTAATTCACTTTCAATACTTTCTCTATTAGAATATAGTTTGTTATATAATTCTTTATTGTTGTCTATCCATAAAGCACAAGCTATTTCTCCACTTTTGATAACAGTTAAATCGATGTGACATTCACTTGATCCAATAGCAAAAGTATACCAGTGTTGTGGCAATGCTTTTCTTGTAGAAAAACTGTTTTTATGTTCTGCACAATATTCGTTAAATCCTTGCCAAAAATTTAAATCCGTTAGTTTCATTCCTGTAAGTTCTGTGTTGCCTTGGGTTGATCTAATAGTTTTTGTCCAATCATTTGGTTGACTAACTATTTCAAAATGAGGTGCAATATCTGAGTCACCAATTCTAAATAATTCTATTTTTACCAAAAATAGATTAATACTATCATCAGAATGTTCATTTAACCACTCAATAGCTTGCTTATGCTCTTCATTCGCATCCTTTACAATCCAAATAATTGTCTTTGCATCATATCCAGCACCATATACTAAAATCTTTCCTAAGTGATCATGATTAGTAATCTCCAATTGATTTTCAATAATAATATTTTCATTAGTATCTTCATTTTCAGCCAAGATATCTAATGAGTATTTCCCTACTGGTGCCTCAGTCTTTTTTACTTTAATAGGAATTCCAATTTCGTCACTTAATAACTTTATATTTATATCTTTAGCAAGCCATGGTGTAAAATCATACTCTTCATTTTTCCATATTGTCCTTAAATCTGTTATTTTTTCTAATTTTCCTAATTTTATTTCGGTCATCAAATATTTCTCCTTTATATTTCATTATCTTGATACTTTAATTCAGCTTGCTTTATTACTTTCTCTACCGCCCCTTCCCTTTTTATTGGCGGATAATTATATTTTATTAATAATCTTCTAATATTAACTCTAATTCTCGCTCTGGCATCTTCCCTCTTAAACGCATCTAGTGTTAAATTTTGATTTATAATTTCGACTAGTTCTTTAGCAATTTGCACCAAAGTTTCATCTTTCATTAATTCTTTTATTTCTGGATCAAATCCCAAAGCATCAAAAAACGCTTTCTCTTCTGGTGATAAATTATATTCATTACCATTAGCAAGTTCTTCTTCTATTTCTTTCTTTAAATTAATAAATTCTTCAATAATTTTTTCTATATCTGCTAAATCTGTTCTTTCATTATAAGCATCTACAATCTTGTTAAACTTTGTTGAAAATTTTTCTTGTAATGTCAAGTTTACTTTTCCTATATCTTTGATTGTTGTTTTAATTGCTCTTGATAAAACTTCAGCAGCTACATTTTTATCTTTTAAATTTCTTAATTTAGAAAGCATATTATTACTTAATAATTCAAGACTATTCCCTCTAGATAATTCTCCTAGATTGATTAGTTCATCTTCTCTAATAGATTCTTCTAGCATTTGCCCTACTGTTTTGTTAATTTCAGATACATCTAATTTATGTTCATTAGATATTTTTGAAATAAATGATCTTACTGAAATTATAAATAATGACTTATCTTTATATATTTGTTCAAGAATACCATTACATAAAGTATATAGATTTTTAACATTTAAACTTTCTGACATAAATCTTTTCTTTAATTCTTCTGAAGATAAAATTATGTTTGCCCCATCTTTAATTAGATTATATTTTTCTGTGTTATCTAGGTTATTAAAATTACTATAATCAAGATGATGTAACATATTATCTACTACTTCTAGTTTGTCTTTTAATGTGTTTACAATTTCCTCATTATCTACAATTTGTCTTTGATCTCTTGTTGTATATGTTTTTAAAGCATCAAGTAGCCAAGCTTTTAACCCAATATAATCCACAATTAAACCAGCTGGTTTTGATTTATACACTCTATTAACTCTAGCAATTGCTTGCATTAAGTTATGTGCTTTCATAGGTTTGTCAATATACATTACACCTAGTCTTGGAACATCGAATCCAGTAAGCCACATATCAACCACTATTGCAATTTTAAATTTTTCATTAGGGTCATTTTTCTCGTTTTTAAATCTAATTTCTAATTCTTTTTTATCATTCTTAGTACCGATTAATTTTTGCATTTCTTCTGGGTCTTTATTACTTGGTGTGATAATCATTTTTACAACATCTATATAATCTGGTCTTAATTC
>CALVJU010000007.1 GCA_944332375.1 uncultured Bacilli bacterium | reverse complement strand
AAATGGCGAAGATTAGAAGAAGAAAAATTAGAAGATGCATTTATGCACGAAATAAAAAGGAAAGTAAGTAAAGATGGTGTTATAAGCATAAATAATGAATTATATGAAGTAGATAGTATTTATAGAGACCAACTATAATGTGTCAATAGAAAATTGAACATTTTTGAAATATATATGAAATAGTAAAAGTTGGCACGACGAAAAGACCGAACGTCGATAATTTTTTAAAAAAATCGGTCATATTACGAAAATTAAATTTATTCCAATTTCCTTTTGACAAGCAGAAATATTTTTAATAATTATAGTCGTTTAAGTAATTATTATTTTCAAAAAATGAAAACAATAATCATTAAACTCCATTAAGGTAAAAAATATTTCTTTGCTTATAAAAAGTTTTCTCGGCATAAAATTAATTTTCTAATTGTTCTTTGAATTCAACATTTTCTTTAAGCAGATGAAATATTACTCTAGTAAGTTTATGAGCAACATGGCAAACAGCATTATTATGAGATTTACCTTGAGAAAGTTTTCTGTTATAATAGGCATTGTAAGTTTCGGAGTTCCAAATTATTATTCCAGAAGCTTTCAGTATTGCATAACGAAGAAGTTTAGAACCACGTTTGGACATTTTAATGATAGTCGCATTAAAATTGCCAGATTGTTTGACAGAAGGATCTAAACCTTCAAATGCAAGTAACTTAGTTGGACTAGCAAATTTGTCTATGTTGCCAATCTCACTTAAAATGATAGCACCTAAGGTATAAGAAATACCTGGAATAGTTAAGATGACAGAGTTTAACTTATCCATGATTTCTCTGATTTTTGAATCGATTTCCTTAATTTGACTATCAAGTAATTCAATTTGTTTTAGAGAATGTTTGATTTGAATTGAAAGTGAGGAGTTGTTGACACCAATAGAAGATTTTGCTAGTTCTTTTAATTTTTGAGCTTTTTCTAAAGAAAAGTGACCTTTAGAGGCTTTAGATAAAAGATTAGCAATGGCATCAACACGTGTAGAAGCAATGTCTTTTGGACTAGGATATTTAGAAAGTAAAGCATAACAACTTTTTAAATGAATAGAATTAAAAATTAAATTTAATTCTGGAAAAAGTTGATCAACAAAAGAAACTAACCGAACTTTTAATTTTGTACGATATTTAAGAACATCATCTCTGTGTCTGCATAAACTTCTGAGTTCTAAAATTTTAATATCTTTAGAAACAAAAGGGGTATAGTGTTTTAACATAAGAGATTGAATGATTAAATATGTATCAATTTTATCCGTTTTAGTTTTTCTAATATTACTATTTCTAAGAGCATCAGTTTGAATGGGATTAATGATACCAATATTAAAACCTTTGTTATGAAGAAATTGAATTAGATTTTCTCCATAGTGACCAGTAGATTCCATACCTACTAAGCAGTCCGAAATATTAATATTTTTCTCTTTCAACTTGTCCATAAAAAAGTGAAAGCCGTTAATAGAGTTTTTAACTAAAAATGCTTCTTGAACCACTTCACCGTTTGCGTTTGCAATAGATGCATAATGATTTTCTTTAGCTATATCAAAACCAATATAGTACATAACATCAACTCCAATCTTAAAATAAAATTTTTGACAACTGTGTTCCACGTAGTTTTATTTCTTGTAACCTTGTTGGAGATAAAAAGTCTAAGCCTTATCCAACTTATAACCAATTAAAAATAAAACTGTGGCATTAGTCTCAAATTGAATAGTCAGAGCTATAAGGTGAGTCAGAAAAGTCCACAGTGTCGGAACATATTATATCAAAAATTTAAAAAATGAAAAGAAAGGATATAATATATTCGGTTCCTTTAAATAAGAACTGATTATATTATACAAGGTGATAGATTGGAATTGATATTATTTTTTGCAGGTATTATTATTGTTATTTATGCACAGAGTAGGATTGCAAGTACTTATAAGGAAACAAAAGAGATTACAAATCAAAAACAAGTGAGTGGTCAAGAAGTAGCGAGAAAGATTTTAGATGCGAATGGATTAGAAGATATTTATGTTGTAGAAGTACGTGGGGAATTAACGGATCACTATGATCCTAGTAGGAATGTGATTCGTTTATCTCATACGGTTTTTCAGGATGATTCGATTGCATCATTAGCAGTAGCAGCTCATGAATGTGGTCATGCGATTCAAAAGAAAGAGGGATACTTTTTCTTTCGTTTACGTAGTTTTTTAGTACCGGTTGTGAACTTGATTAGTTATATGGGGTACTTTGTGATTGTGATTTCTCTTTTTGCAGGGTTGACTACATATCTGTTTTTGGGAATGATCATGCTGGTTTGTAGTTTGATCTTTCAATTGGTGACATTGCCTGTTGAGTTTGATGCTTCTAAAAGGGGAATGAAAGAAATAGAAAGATTATCTTTAGCAAGCAAAGAAGAAATGAATGGAGTAGAGAAGATGTTGAAAGTAGCTGCGTTTACTTATGTAGCAAGTTTTATTTCTACGATATTGAATTTACTTCGTTTATTGATTATGTATGATGATAGAAATTAGTCTTGTGAAATAGAAAAAATATCGATATAATAAAAGAAAAGAAGGGAGTAACTTATGAAGAAATATGGGATATTGGTGAGTGTTTTGTTTTTGAGTGTTGTGACAGGGTGCTTTTTTTCGAAGGAGACGGTAACTTGTACAATGGATGGAAAACAAAGTGGAATGGATGCGACAAAAGAGATTGCAGCAACGTTTGAAGGAAATGAATTGAAACAATTAAATATGAAGATTACAGTGGATGTGAAAGATCAAACAGATGGAATGAAAGGGGTAGCGAAGTCTGTCTTAGAGTCTACTTTTAAAGAGATGGAAACAGATGGGATTACGGAGAGTGTGACAGAGGAAGAAGATCATTTTGATGTTGTTGTCGATGTGGATTTTGAGAAGACAAAAACAGAGGGATTAGAGCAAGTGGATCAGAATTTGGATTCTCATTTTGCTGATATGAAAGAACAGAAAGCAACAGCGGATGATTTTATAAAAGTGATGGAAGAAGATGGGTATTCATGTAAGAAATAGTATCTCTGGATACTATTTTTTAGGAGGAGAAACAGATGGATGGAATATTACTGATAAAAAAAGAAAAGGGAATGACGAGTAGGGATGTTGTGAATATTGTTTGTCAGGTGTGTAAGACGAAAAAGGTAGGGCATACTGGGACGTTAGATCCGATGGCAGAAGGGCTTTTGATTGTCTGTGTCGGGAAGGCAACGAAGTTGGTGGAAGTGTTGACATCTTCTAGGAAGACTTATGTTGCATCGATGAAGTTTGGGGTTAAGACGGATACGATGGATGCGACAGGGAAGATATTAAAGGAAGAAGATGTGATGCTTTCTGAAGAAGAGATAAAACAGGTATTGAAGGAGTTAGAGACGACTTATGAACAAGAGGTTCCTATTTATTCAGCGGTGAAGATTCATGGGAAAAAGCTTTATGAATATGCGAGAAATCAAGAAGAAGTGACTTTGCCTAAACGAATCGTAACCATATATCAACTATTATTTTTAGATTATCAAAACAATTTTTTAACAGTTCAGACAGAGGTGAGTAAGGGAACTTATATTCGTAGTTTAGTAGAAGATATTGCTAGAAAGTTAAATACGATTGCGACGATGACTGCATTAACAAGAACAAAGATAGGAATGTTTTCTTTAGAACAAGCGAGTACGATAGAAGAAGTGAGAAAGGGAAAGTTCCATTGTTATTCCATTTATGAAATTTTAAGTAAGATGTATCCTGTTCGTAGGATTCATGGGGTACTTCTTCACAAAGTAGAGAATGGTGCCAAGATTGATTATGAAGAACCATTAGAGAAGATCTTTTTTGTCAATGAAGTGAATGAGCCGATTGCTCTTTATCGAAAAAAGGGAGATCAGTTTGTTTGTGATAAGATGTTAAAAAAAGAAAGAGCCATTTAAATTTGGCTCTTTTCTTGTGTGAAAAATTCTTTTCTTTTCTGATAATAACGAAAGAGAATGATTCCCCAAACGATTATGATGATTACAGGAATGAATAAAATGAATGAAATACCCATACCAAGAATCCCAGCGGGTCCCATGGCTCCACCAGCTTGCACGGCATCAACACCACTGAGCATGAGTTTCATAACTTTAATAGCAAAGTAAATTCCTATTCCAATATGACCAATTCCACTAATCATTGCCATAATCCGTCCAATCTCTTGTCTTTTGTTTAGAAAGTATAACATAATTCCACAAAAGATGGCAGGAAGAAAGAGGAGCGATAAGCAAAATAGTACGAATTCAATTACAAGTAAAACAAACATGATATCTGTTCTATTTGGAGTAACAGGTTGATGACAAACAGGACAGACTTTATCCCCAGGATTTAATGGTTGTAAACACTTTTTACACTTCATAACCAACACCTCTTATTCATCATATCATAAGAAAAAGAATAAGACAATCTCTTATTCTTCTGTTAAACGATCATAGCCATCTTGAATTTCAGAATCGCTAATATTTAGGTTATATTTTTCGCGAATTTTTACCCAAGTTTTTGTAGAAAGGGTAGTATCTTCGTTTAATTGATTGTTGACAAGTGTTTCCTCAATCGTATCTCTTACTTCATCTAATTCTGGTTTTTCTTTTTGACTAACTCTTAAGATCACATGATATCCATAGTCACTTTTTACAGGTTCTTTTGTATATTCTCCATCTTTTAAGTTATAAGATGCATCCCAGAATTCTGTTACAACACTATCTTTTGAGAAGTTTTCTAAAAGACCACCGTCTTCTTTTGTTCCTTCATCTTCAGAATATTCTTTCGCAAGTTCTTCAAAATCTGCACCATCATCTAACTTTTGAATGATTTCTTCTGCTTGTTTTTTTGCTTCTTCTTCTGCAGCTTCCTGATCTTCATCACTTGCATCACTATCTGTATCAGGTTTAATTAAGATGTGTCTTACAGTCATATCTCCAAAGATATTTTCATCGTAATAATCTTCAATTTCTTCATCAGTTAGTTCGTCTTTTAAATAATTTTCAACAACTTGATCTTTTTTATAACTATGGATTAATTCTTCTTTAAATTCACCTATATTTTTGTATCCAGAACTTGTCAATACTTCGTTAAAATCTTGTCCTTGTTGTTCATATTGTGTTTGATAAGCTTCAATTTGACTATTCGCATATTCTTCTGCTTCTTCGTCATCTTCAATCTCTTTATCAGCAATATAATTATCGATCATATTCATGAATACTTGAGAACCACCTTGTGTCTTTAATTCTGCATAAAGATCTTCTGCAGTAATCGTATATCCATCAATTTCTCCTACAACTTCTTTTCCATCTTTTAATTTTGTTTCATTCCCACAACCAGTTGTTAATAAAAGTAGGGAACACATTGTGACAATCAATAATTTTCCTTTTTTATTTTTCATAATATCTCCTTTCTGATAACATAACTATCATAGCAAAAACCCTAAAAAAATTCAATAATTTCTATTTAAGTAATCACATATTATGTATTTTCCCATAAAATATTCTTGAAAAGAGAAAAAAAGGAGGAATGAGTTATGTGTTGTAATAATGGTATATCTGGCGCTGCTATTGTCTTAGTATTATTTATTCTTTTAATTATTATACTTGGAGCATATATTTAATCCGTTAGGAGGTGAATAAACATGGCTTGCCAAAATAACTGTGGGGGAACACCTTCACAAGAAGTTCAAACATGCCGTAGTAACAATAATAATTATTTGATTATTGTTGTCTTATATATTTTACTAGCAATTATTTTAGGGGCATGGTTTTTATATTAAAAGGAGGAGATCTCTCCTTTTTTTGTCAATAGGAAAAGTGTCGGTTGACACAATTTGACAAATCAAAATATTTAAGATTTGGTAAGAACTATTTACTTTCTTAGTGTTTTAGGGTAAAATAGTGGTACATAGTGGATATATGTGGGGCAAAGTGGGGGATGAGAATGCTACTAATGGGGGAATATCATCATACAATTGATGAAAAAGGAAGAATTACAATTCCTTCAAAAATTCGTTATGACTTAGGAGAAAGCTTTGTTGTAACAAGAGGAATTGATCGTTGTTTATATGTTTATCCAAAAGAGGGTTGGCAACAAATTATCGAGAAATATCAAAAACTTCCTAATACCAAAGAAGGTAGAAACTTTATGAGATTTTTCTTATCAGGAGCAACTACTTGTGAATTTGATAAACAAGGAAGAATTAATATTCAAGCACCACTCATTCATTATGCGGATTTAAAAAAAGACTGTGTGATCGTAGGGGTCAATGACCATTTAGAAATCTGGAGTCAAGAATTATGGCAACAGTTGTTAACAGAAAATGAAGAGAATTTCTCTGTGATGGCAGATTCTTTATTTTCAAAGATGGAAATGTAGGTGTTTTCTTTGCATAAAAGTGTATTATTAGAGGAAGCAATTGCTTATCTCCAATTAAAAGAAGATGCGATCATTGTCGATTGTACCCTAGGTTATGGTGGACACAGTAGTGAGATTTTAAAAAGAATTCCGAAAGGGCATTTATACGCATTTGATCAAGATGAAGAAGCAATTCAAAGTGCAAGAAAAAGATTAGAAGAAATTGCTCCTAATTTTACGATCATTAAAAGTAATTTTGTTCATTTAAAGGAACAATTAGAAGCACTTGGTGTTACGAAAGTCAATGGGATTTTATTTGATTTAGGTGTTTCTAGTCCTCAATTAGACGAGGAAGAACGTGGATTTAGTTTTCACAAAGATGCAAGATTAGATATGCGTATGGACCAAAGTCAGGAAAAAGATGCGAAATTGGTTGTAAATACTTATTCCTATGAAGAATTGGTTTCTATTTTTAGAACTTATGGGGAAGAAAAATTTGCTCCGCGGATTGCGAGAAAGATTGTAGAAGCAAGAGAAGAAAAGAAAATTGATTCTACTTTAGAACTAGTAGAGTTGATTAAACAAAGTGTTCCTGAAAAATATCGCAGGGAACATCACCCTGCAAGAAAAGTATTTCAAGCCATTCGAATAGAAG
This sequence comes from uncultured Bacilli bacterium, assembly GCA_944332375.1. Lineage (GTDB taxonomy): Bacteria > Bacillota_I > Bacilli_A > RF39 > UBA660 > UMGS2016. The sequence continues at coordinate 2,617 of CALVJU010000007.1, read as the reverse complement.
TAAATGATGAGTTATATGTTTTTGAAAAAGCATTAGAAGATGCTTTGGAATTATTGACGATCAATGGTCGTGTTTGTGTTATTACATTCCATTCTTTGGAAGATTCGATTTGTAAGAAGATCATGAGAAAACATAGTGAACTTCCTATAGAAGTAAAACATCTTCCAATCATACCAGAAGAGTTAGAACCAAAGTATCACTACATCAAGACAATTCAACCATCAAAAGAAGAATTAGAAGAGAATAGAAGAGCGCGTAGCGCCAAATTAAGAGTGATAGAACGCGTCAAAGAATAGAGGGGATACTGTTTGAAAAAGAGAAAGAAAAAATCACGTATCACAAAAGGTGAAAGAATACTATATGGTAGTGCGGTTTTTGCTGCTTTTTTCACAGTTGTCTTACAAATCTTTTGTGGTACCAATGTTGGTAATTTAAAAATGGAAGTAGAAAAAGTAAAATATGAGATTACAAATCAAGAGAAGAAAAATGAAAGTTTAACGATGAAAGTAAGTGAACTAACTTCGTTTGATAAAGTAAAAGACATTGTAAACGCAATGGGACTAGAGTATAATAACGATAATATCATTATTATAAATCAAAACTGAGGTGAGAAATGTGGTAAGAAAGAAACAAGATATGAAACAATGGAAATTTCCTAAGATTGCATTTTTAGTTTCTGCCTTCCTCATTTTTTTATTATACATTCAATTTGCTTATCTTTCTCTTTCTCCTGTTGTTTATGGAATTGATATGGATGAATTTGCAAAACAGAGAAACACTGTTTCTCGAACACTTTATGCGAAAAGAGGAACGATTTATGATAAAGATGGAAATACACTTGCTTTAAATGTATCTTCTTATACGGTGATTGCTTACTTGGATGAGAGTAGAAGTGAAAATTCATCGACACCAAAACATGTAAAAGATAAAGAAATGACTGCTCAAAAACTTGCACCATTATTAAACATGACAGAAGAATATATATTAAAGCTTTTAAATACAGAAGCATATCAAGTAGAGTTAGGACCTGGAGGAAGAGGAATTACTGAATTAAAAAAAGAAGAGATTGAGAGTTTAGGACTTCCAGGAATTGATTTTATTGAGAGTTCCAAACGTTATTATCCAAATGGAGATTTTGCTTCTTATGTGATTGGATATGCAAAGCAAAACGAAGTAGAAGAAACAGTAGATGGAATTACAACAACAAGTACAGTAATCCAAGGGGAACTTGGTATTGAAGCAAAGTATGATGAATTATTAAAAGGAACGAATGGAAGTTTAACTTATCAACAGGATCGTAGTGGATATAAAATTCCTGATACGAATGAAACTAGAATTGATGCGGAAAATGGAAAAGATATTTATTTGACATTAGATTCTAATATTCAACGTTTTACAGAAGCAGCTGTAAAAGAAGTAGAAGAAAACTACCATCCAGAATGGATGATGATTCATGTTATGGATGCGAAGACAGGAAAGATTTTAGCGACAAGTGGTGTTCCTTCTTTTGACCCAAATACAAGAGATATCACCAGTTATGAGAATCCGTTAACTTCTTATGTTTATGAACCTGGATCTACGATGAAAACATATACTTATATGTGTGCATTAGAAAAAGGAACTTATGATGGAAATGCGACTTATCAATCAGGAAGTATTGAAATTGGTGATTATACGATTTCCGATTGGAATAATCGTGGATGGGGAGAAATTACATTTGATAAAGGTTATGAATATTCTAGTAACGTTGGAGTTAGTAATATGATTAATCGTTTTATTGATAAAGATGACTTAAGAGAGTGTTTATCAGAATATGGTTTTGGAAAACTAACTGGAATTGAACTTCCAAGAGAACAAACAGGAACGATTCGTTTTAATTATCCAGTAGAAGTTGCAACTGCTGCTTTTGGACAGGGAATTACGACGACAGCGGTTCAACATTTACAAGCAATGACATTGATCTCAAACGATGGAAAAATGTTGACACCACAAATTATGGAGAAAATTGTAGATACCGATCATGATCAAGTGATCTATGAATGGGAGAAAAAAGAAAGTAAACAGATTATCAAACAGTCAACGGTAGATAAGATGAAAGAATTAATGTATAACACAATTTCTAACCATGATGCGGGAACGACAGGTACTGCATATTATATTGAAGGATTCAATGTCATTGGAAAAACAGGTACTGCCCAAATTTATGATGAAGCGACGGGTGGATATGCTGAAGGAGTGAATAATTATATCTTTTCTTTCTCAGGGATGTTTCCAAAGGATGATCCGGATGTGATTATTTATGCAGCAATGAAAAAACCACGATGGGGAGAAGCCAGTGGAATGAGTAAAGTAACAGTAGAGTTGATGAAACGAATTGCGAAATACCGTAATACATTTGGAGAAGAAACACAAACAACTTCAGAAACAGAATTGACTATGCCATCATTCTTAAGTAAAAATGTGGAAGAAGCGAAGAGTTATTTAAATACATATGGCATTACTCCAATTGTGATTGGAACAGGAGATACTGTTGTAGAACAATACCCAGAGAAAGATGCTTCTGTGTTAGTACAAGATAAAGTCGTTTTAATTACCAATTCTACCTTTACTATGCCAT
>CALVJU010000006.1 GCA_944332375.1 uncultured Bacilli bacterium | reverse complement strand
TTCTTTTCTTTCTCTTTAAAAAATATGCATCCTTTTCCTCTTGTGTTTTCCATATATTCTTTTCTTCCATTTAAATACACTCCTCACGTTAAGTATAGCACGGATCTAATAAAACATAAAGATTTGGAAAAAACTTTTTCACTAATTTCAGTTATTTATTGTATAGAAAAAGTGATATCATACTTGGATACCACTTAAAATTACACCCTATCTTTAACAAGACTATGCCCCAATCTGAAATGGTTGTGATTTACTTCCATTTCCGCTTGTGAATTGGATATTAGATCTTAGATAGAGAACTGGGCGCGCGCCATAAAGGAAGTCAAAGTTCGCAGGAGCATTGCCAAGTCCGGCCACACCTCCAGCCTGAACTACACACCAAACATAGCTTGAGTTGTCATCCGACTCCAATATATCATTGTTAATAGTCCAATATCCTGTTTCATCTGGTACATCTACTAAATAATTAGAATCACATGTAATTGCTCCACTATTATGTAGTTGATCGGATTGGTCAGTTACTGATGTACAAGCTGGATTTGTACTGGCTTTTAATATATCACTCACATTTGCAAGTCCTATATTCCCTGTCCATGTATTCATTTTCTCCCCTGCAATGTTTTTACTTAGACTATCATTTCCTGTTTCATTATAATTTTCTACTGGGCCAATGTAGTAGACATGTTGTTGAATTTGCGTTCTTGCAGTTGAGGTTAGCCCATTATAATATTCTCCATTTAAATAGTTAGCAATACTCGAATCTTCTGTTACAGTTCCGCTTAATTTTCCATCAGTTCTTTGATAAGTACCACTTACTTTTCCATAGACTCCACAACTAGTCCATCCTCCTTCTTTTAATTCCCAACAATAAGTATTATTCTCATAACTTCGATAGCCCACGGTATCGAATGCCATCATAGTATATCCTTCATTTTGTGGTAATAATTCATCTCTAATAATCTTATACGTTCCATCTGTTTCTTTGGCAATAAGTCTCCATAACTCATTATTAAATTGTACATAGTTATTCGGACTTTGTCCTCTGTAAATATATCTTCCATTTTCATATTGATCCTCATAAAGCCCATCTCCACTAGATACTAAAGCAACTGTTTGTCCTCCCATATTCACTCCATCTTCTCCGGGAGTTGGTATTATTGGTACTCCATTATCACTTTGTTCATAAGTCAAAGTAATCGATATTTCTTTCTTCATATTTGTTTCATTAAAGTCCTGAGATGCATCCCATTCTACGATGACTTGAAAAGTCTTTTCTTCTCCTTTAAGTAATGGGTCTCCTTCTGCGATATTTTCTAAATGAACTTTGATTGGTAATGGAACAGAATTATTCGTCTCTTCCACACCTTCTATTTTAGAAAGAACTGCATCCAAATCACCTTGGTTTGCTACTACGACATCATAGGTTGCTGTTGCTCCCGGTTGTGTCAACTCTACATTCAAAGTTAAAGTCGTTTCATTTGTAATCTCTTTCAACTGTGTTGTTGCGTTATTCATTTTTCTTTCTTCTACACTTGTAAACAATATTTTCCATTTCGATGTAATATTTGCTGTTCCATTAATCTGTAATGTCTGACTTAATAATGCATATCCAATTCCTAACATCAGAAATACAGACACTATTATTGTCCCTATTAAAAAGTGTTCTGACTTTATTTTATGTTTCCCTTTTCTCATATTCCTTTTCTACTCCTATTCTTTTTTATTTTACCATACCTTATTTCCATTTTCTATCCTACTTTTTCGTCATAATCTACCAAAGTTTTCACAACGGAAAAAAGCCATTTCCACACCGAAAACAGCCTCTTCCTTTATATTTCAAGTACAAGAAAGATAGAGAGTCTTTATCTAATTTGCCCCCCCCATGGTAACACTTTGTTAATATAATGTTTCTTCCTCATAACTTTCACCCAGTCTCTTATTTCAAGTATTAGCTTTATTATTCTTATACTAATTACATTATAACGAATTTATTCTTTCATTTCAACTATAAATCATAAACAAAAGAACTAGAAATCTAGTTCTCCTGTAAAATCTGATTCAACTTGTCTAAATCTTCTTTCTTCATAGCAGGAACACCATCTAATCGATATGAAATTCCTAATTTTTTATATTTCTCTACTCCATATAAATGATATGGAAGCAATTCCACTCTTTCTACATTTTTGATATTTTTAATATATTTTTTAAGTTCTAAAATATATTCTTCTGTATCATTGATTCCAGGAACAATCACTTGTCTTAGCCATAATTTTTTTTCTAACTTTTGGCATAACTCTAGAAATTCTGAAAAATCTTTCATAGGATATCCTGTCATCTTCTTATAAGCTTCTGGTGTTACTGCTTTAATATCTAGTATCACCAAATCGGTATAAGATAAAATTTCTGGATATAACTCTTTATTACAACCAACTCCAGAAGTATCTAAACAAGTATGAATTCCTTCTTGTTTACATTGCTTTAAACATTCTAATAAGAACTCTGGTTGACAAAGAGGATCTCCTCCTGAAAAGGTGACTCCTCCTTCTTTACCAAAGTAATTTTTATAACGTTTTATTTTATCGATTAATTCCTCGGCGGTTGTCATATTTTTTTCTTCCATTTTCCATGTTTCTGGATTATGACAAAACAAGCATCTTAGTTTACATCCCTGTAGGAATACAACATAACGGATTCCTGGGCCATCTACCAGGCCCATGGTTTCTACTGAATCAATACTGCCTTTTACCATTAGATTGTCTCGTGGAATGTACGGTTAATCACTTCTAATTGTTGTTCACGACTTAAACGATTAAAGTGAACTGCATATCCACTAACACGAATTGTAAGTGTTGGATATTTATCTGGATGATCCATTGCATCAATTAATGTATCACGATTAAATACATTGACATTTAAATGATGTGCACCTTGTTTAAAGTATCCATCTAAAAGTGCGACTAATTTCTGAATACGTTCTGGTTCATCTTTACCAAGTGCATTTGGAACAATTGAGAATGTATTAGAAATACCATCTTGACATACATCTTTATATTCTATTTTAGCAACAGAGTTTAATGATGCAAGAGCACCACTAGAGTCTCTTCCATGCATTGGATTTGCTCCTGGAGCAAATGCGACTCCTGCTTTTCTTCCATCTGGAGTTGCTCCTGTTTTCTTTCCATAAACAACATTAGATGTAATAGTTAGAACAGATAATGTATGATGTGCATTACGATATAATTCATGTTTCTTTAATTCACGAATAAATCGTTCTGTTAATTCTACAGCAATTGAATCTACACGATCATCATCGTTACCATATTTTGGATAATCTCCTTCAATTTCAAAATCAACAGTAATACCATCTTCATCACGAATAGGTTTAACTTTAGCATACTTAATCGCAGAAAGTGAATCTACTGCTACAGAAAATCCTGCAACACCATAAGCCATTAAACGATTTACATAAGTATCATGTAATGCCATTTGTCCAGCTTCATAAGCATACTTATCATGCATGTAATGGATAATATTCATAGCATCAGAATAAATTCTAGCAACTTCATGCATCATCTTAAAGTAAGCTTCTTTAACCTTATCATAATCAAGTACTTCATCAGTCATCTTAGGAAATCCAGGAATAACTAATTCACGTTTAACTTCATCAACACCACCATTAATAGCATAAAGTAATGTCTTTGCTAAGTTACAACGAGCTCCAAAGAATTGCATATC
>CALVJU010000005.1 GCA_944332375.1 uncultured Bacilli bacterium | reverse complement strand
TGTCACTTTCATCATTTATACCACTATCCTTAACTACTATTATTTTCTCATATATAACCGAAAAAAGCAGCATCATTGACACTACTTTTTACACTTTATTTTTTTCACAGTCTGAATAGTTACAATTCTCCTTTTATATAAAAAGAAGTAATCTCTTGATTACTCCAAATAACATAATAGTTTTCTATTAAAAAATCTAATTTTTTGATAATGGTCGTTTCTTCATTTCTGAAAATTTGCGAGGATATTTTTTATTTGTATACATTACCTTTTTTATTTTAATCAACGTTCTTGTACTCTGTTCAATAGGTAATTCAAATGTTATAATTTCATCTAACCTACCGCCAAGAAGATGAACAATGTCAGAAAGATCCTCTGTTTCCATTTCTAAATGTCCTTTCATAGGAATAAAGTATCCATTTAATTTCACCATTGGTAAAGACATTTCTGATAAGAGAGAAAGATTCGCCACTGCTCGTGATGTTACAACATCAAATTGTTCTCTATGTGTCATTGCATATTCTTCTGCTCTAGTATGAATTGCTTCAATGTCTGTTAAATGTAATTCTTGAATCACAACTTTTAAAAATTCAATTCTTTTATTTAAGGAGTCTAGCAATGTAACTTGTATCTTAGGAAATACAATTTTTAACACAATTCCCGGAAATCCAGCTCCTGTTCCTACATCACATAATGTTTGCACTTTTTCTAAATGAATTGCTTTGATTAAAGTTAAACTATCGTAAAAGTGTTTTAGATAGACTTCTCCATGTTCCGTAATTCCTGTTAAGTTCATATGTTCGTTATATTGAACCAATAATTGATAATATTTTTCTAGCTGAGATTCTTGTACTTCTGTTAAAGAAATACCTAACTTATCTAATTCTATGAGAAATTCTTCACGTTTCACTTTTTTTCACCCTTTTTTAAATAGATCATTAAAATAGAAATATCTGCAGGATTCACACCACTAATACGTAAAGCTTGTCCAATGGATGTTGGTCTAATCTCTTCTAGTTTTTGTCTTGCTTCACTGGCAATATTTTTGATCTTTTGATAATCAATGTTTTCTGGAATCTTTTTATTTTCTAAACGTTCCATTTTTTCTGCTTCTCGTTTTGCTTTTTGAATATATCCCTCATATTTAATTTGGATTTGTACTTGCTCCACAATTTCTGGTTGTTCTTTGATTTCTATAAACTCTTTTAAATGTTCCACTTGTATTTCAGGACGTTTTAATAAATCATATAATGTTATTCCATCTTTTAACTGTGCTGTAGGTATTTGAGATAAATACTCATTGACCTGTGTTGCTGGTGTGATCTTATGATTTTTCAAACGTTGGATCATCTGTTCGATTTGTTGTTTCTTTTGAACGAACTTTTGATATTGTTCTTCTCCAATTAAGCCAACACGATATCCATATTCTCTTAATCTTAAATCGGCATTATCATGACGGAGTAATAAACGATACTCAGAACGAGAAGTAAGTAAACGGTAAGGATCTTTGACTCCTTTTGTAACAAGATCATCAATTAACACACCAATATAAGCATCACTTCTCTTTAAAACAAATGGTTCTTTTCCTTTTATTTTTAGTGCTGCATTGATACCAGCCATCAATCCTTGACATGCTGCCTCTTCATAACCACTTGTTCCATTGATCTGTCCAGCAGTATATAAATTTTCAATTAGTTTTGTTTCTAAAGTTTGTTTTACCTGTGTTGGATAAATCGCATCATATTCAATCGCATAAGCGTATTTTAATATCTTAGCATCTTCTAGTCCTGGAATACTGTGTACCATTTGTTCTTGAATATCATGAGGCATACTTGTAGAAAATCCCTGTATATATATTTCATTAGATTGTAAACTTGTTGGTTCTAAAAATAATTGATGACGTTCTTTATCTGCAAATCGAACAATTTTATCTTCAATAGAAGGACAATATCTTGGACCAATTCCTTTGATATCATCTAATCCTCCATACATACTTGATTTATTTAAATTATCACGGATAATTTGATGTGTTGTTTCTGTTGTATAAGTCAAATAACAAGGAATTTGATTATGAACATCATAATTTGGCTCATGATCAAAACTAAATGCATAAGGAGTCATATCTCCATCTTCGCGTTTTGTCTTCTCATAATGAATCGAATCTTTCTCAATTCTTTGTGGAGTACCAGTTTTTAAACGAATGATTTGAAATCCTAATTTCTTTAAACAATCACTTAAATGTTGACTTGGTTTTTCTCCATGAGGACCTTCACGATGTCTTGTATCTCCAACTAAAATATCCGCTTTGAGATAAGTTCCTGTTGTAAGAATGACTGATTTCGCAAATATTTTTTCTCCATTATCTAAAATAACACCTTTTATTTTCTTTTCTTCCACTTCTAAATCTTCAACCATTCCTTCTAAAATAGTTAAATGTTCTTGATTTTTTAGTGTTTTCAACATCTCTTTAGGATATACAATGTTATCTGCTTGGGCTCTTAACGCTTGTACTGCAGGTCCTTTTTTACTATTCAACATTTTCATCTGAATTTGAGTTTTGTCTGCATTCTTTCCCATTTCTCCACCAAGGGCATCAATTTCTCTTACAACAATCCCTTTGGCACTTCCACCAATTGATGGATTACATGGCATATCAGCAATATTATTGATATTACCAGTAATTAATAAAGTATTTAAACCCATACGAGCGGGTGCTAAAGAGGCTTCACAGCCAGCATGACCACCACCAACAACAATACAATCATACATCATGTTATCACGTCCTTTTTAACGAAACTATTATATACTAAAGTAAGGGAAAACACAACTAATAAAAAAATAGAAAAAATTTCTATTTTCCTAAACAAAACTGACTAAATAATTGATTAATTAGTTCATCCTGATATGTCTTTCCAATGATTAATCCTAATTCATCCCACGCCTTTTTGATATCAATTTCCACCATATCAATTGGCATATTCTTACTAATTCCATCAATTGCTTGATCAATACTAGCAATTGCCTGTTTTAAGAAAGAAATACTATTCGCATTCGTTAAATACGTAGGATCTTCTGTTTGAATCTTTTCCAAATGAAATAACTCTTTCATTTTTTCTTTTAAATCATCAAGTCCTTGTTCTTTCAAAGTACTCATGAATACACATTCCTCTTTTGGAAGTTGATCTATTTCTAGATTTGTTTTTAAATCTGTTTTATTAATAATAATAATTTTATTTTTATTTTCTATTTTTTTTAGAATCGTTCGATCTTGGTCTGTTAATTTTTCATGATTATTTAATACAAATAATACAAGTTCTGATTGGTCAATCATTTCCAAACTTTTCTTAATTCCAATCTGTTCTACAAGCTGCTCTGATTTACGAATTCCAGCGGTATCAATAATATGAAATGGAACTCCACTAATGACAATTTCACCTTCTACAATATCTCTTGTTGTTCCTTCAATATCTGTTACGATGGCTTTTTCTTCACCTAGTAAAGCATTTAATAAACTACTTTTCCCGACATTGGGTCTTCCGATAATAGAAGTTTTTATTCCTTGTTGAATCATTACTCCATTTTTACTTTCTTTTAATATATCTTGCATCTTATTTTTAATGTTTTTTAATTCTGGTAATATCTGTTCGTTTGTTAATTGTTCAATATCTTCATATTCTGGGTAATCGATATTTACCTCAATTTGCGCTAAAATTTTTTCTAATATTTCTTGTCTTAAATTTTCAATTTTAGAGGAAACTTTTCCATTTAATTGATTCATGGCAAGAGCTCTTTTCTCATCTGTTGTTGCGTCTACAAGATCTTTAATGCCCTGTGCTTGAATCAAATCAATTTTTCCATTTAAAAATCTTCTTTCCGTAAATTCTCCTGGACGAGCTAAACGAGCTCCATGTTCTAAAACAAGTTCTAATATTTTATTTGTTGTTGCGATACCGCCATGGCAATTAATTTCAACAATATCTTCTCCAGTATATGTATTTGGAGCTCTCATAATAGAAACTAATACTTCATCAATTTCTTTTTCCTTTTCTACAATTTTTCCATAGTGAATTTTATGAGTAGGGGATTTGATCAAATCAGAACCCTTCCATATTTCATTTACTATTTGAATTGCTTCTTTTCCACTTAATCTTACAATAGAAATTGCTCCAACTCCTAGAGCAGTTGATATTGCGGCAATTGTATCTTCCATATCATCACTTCTTTCTTTTTTTTATTCCAACATAATGATGGAGATGTTTTACATCTTTTATGACTTCCATAGAAACATATTTATCTGATAAAGTTACAATCCAACTTTCAAGATATCTAGGAGGTCTTATATTTAAAGGAAACATATGTCTTAAAATGATATCTTCAATTTTTTCATTCATGATATCAGGAAAATATTTCCATGCATTTTTTGCAGCTTCACTTGCATGAACAAAACCATGTTGTTCAAAAAACTTTTTCTTTTGTGTATTTTCCTGCCATGGAGAATCATAAAAATCATGTAACAAACCACCAATTGCTGCACTCCGATAGTCTGCGTTTACTTTTTTTGCGAATCGATAAGCAACATAAGAAACAGCTAAACAATGTTCATACACACTAACCTTACCATGATGTGCGTATGTTTTTCTTCTTTGGAATTCAGGATGTTCCAAAATTGGGGAGATAATCTCTATAAATTCTTCAGGTAAATTTTGTTTTTTCATAAAATTCCTTTCTTTAAAGTGATTTTAAACTATTTTTATAAAATCGTCAAGAAAAGAGAAGTGATTACTCCTCTTCATAATGTATTGTGATATAACGATCTTTTCCTTCTCCTGTACTAAACGTAGTAATATGATCAAACTGATTAGATAAATTATGAATCATTCTTCTTTGATAAGAATTCATAGGGTCCAATTTCATATCCATTTTTGTCTTTTGAACTTCTTTCATTAATTTTTTGATTTCATATTCAAAATTATGTTCTTGTTTGGCACGATAATTTGAAACATCTAAGTGAATATGTAAAGGATAATCAACTTGATTTTGTATCGCTTGTTTTAAGAGTGTTTGTAAGGCATTCATTGTTCTACCTTCTTTTCCGATTAGAATTGCATTATTATCGGAATAGAGTTGAACTTGAATATTTTCATTTTCTACACGGATTTCTGTCTGAATTGGTAAATCCATTTTTTCTGATAATTCTTTTAAAAAGTTTTTAATATAACTTATTACATCTTTTCGTTGATAAACCTCAATTTGATGTTTTTTTGATTTAAATAATTTTCCACTTTCTACTTCTTTGAATTGATAATATAGTTCTTCTGCGTTGGTATCTAATTTTTCTTCTGCAAGAGGAAGTAATTCTTCTTCCGTCTTTCCTTCAAATACATATTTTTCTACCATTATGCTTTTCTCCTTTTCACCCATAAATTTTGTAAAATAGTAAATCCACTATTTACGATCCAATAGATAGCAATTCCCGTTGATAATGTTAAGGATGCGATTCCAATAAATACTGTCATAAATTTCATCATCATACTCATTTGTTTTGCTTGTTCACCACTCATGCTGGCACCACTGTTCAATTTAAATGAAAAATAACTTGTAGCGATAACTAATACAACAATAATAATATAAAGATAATTTCCACTAGACATTCCTGTTACAGGAGTCGTTCCTAATTGAAATCTTAAAAAGCTTGATTCAAATATTGCTGGTAAACGATTCATTGCCTCATAGAATGCAAAGAAAAGGGGAATTTGTAAAAATGAAAATAGACAACTACTCATAGGATTAATTTGATATTTTTTATAAATCGCAAGCATTTCTTGATTTTTTTGTAGCATACTGTTTTGATCAGTTTTATTTTGATACTTCTTTTCTAAACGTTCTAATTCTGGTTGTGCTTTCTTTAAATTTTCGGATTGTAATGCTGCCTTTTTCGTAAATGGCATGGTGATAAGACGAATTAATAACGTTGTTATTATGATTGCTAATCCATAATTATGGAATAGTTCGCCAATTTGAATAATCACCCAAGCTAGAGGTTTTACAAATACCGTTGTCCAAATTCCTTCATAAGAACCAGATACAATATTCATTTCCTCACACTTTGGATATTCTGAAATATCAACATCATTTTCCTTATATAATTTTAAAGTTTCTTTTTCAGTAGGCTGGCACAAAATATTTTCTGTTAAGTTTTGACCAGTCATCTCATTTTGAACCGTTTTCCCATCCTTATCTTTTAAATACGTTGTACAACCTGTTAAGGAGAAAACTAAAAGTAGTAATATGAGTACTTTTTTCACATTTGTTTTATTTTTCTGTTTCATTGATTTTTTTTCCTTTCACTAAATCTAACTGTTGTAACGCAAAAAATAAATTTTTCTGATTTACTTCAAAACAATTTTTCAAATACCCTTTTCTTACAATAATAATACAATTAAAGTGATCTTGAAAAGTCATCTGATCAATCATCGAACGAAGTTGTCTTTTTACTTTATTTCTTACGACAGCATTTCCTATTTTCTTTCCCACGGATAAGCCAAAATGATATACATCATTCGTATTTCTTTCCACATAAATAAAGTAATCCTTATATTTATATGATCGATTGTTTTTAATAATTCGTTCAAAATCAGTGCTCTTTTTCAGACTATTTATTTTTTTCAAAATTTCACCATCTTTCAAAATCCCACCAATTACATTTATTTTACTTTATTTTCCCAAAAAAATAAAGAGTTATTGCATAATTCATCGGAGAAAAAAAACCACATTGGGTTATCGTGGTTTTTAATGAGCTAAGACTTTACGTCCTTTTTTTCTTCTACGAGTCATAACATTTGTTTTTACTCTTGCGAAGAATCCGTGTTTTTTCTTCTTTTTTCTATTATTTGGTTGAAATGTTGTACCGTGATTTCCTCTCATTTTCTACACCTCCTGGTTTCTCTTTTTTCGCTTTGCTCTATCAATTATATATATAATATCCCTTTTTGTCAAACAAAAAAGTGGAAAAATTGAAAATTATAGATGAAAAGTAGAGGGGAAGAAAGTAATCTCGTTTGTTTTTCACAGCTACTTTGTGGAAAACTTTTGACCTTTTTTACTTTCCACATGAAATGATTTTCACTTTTTTCGCATTTTCGACTTTTCCACGGTTTTTTCGACATTTTTTTCTTTATTTTTAAATATTTCCCAGATTTTTACACTCAATTGTGGAAAACTTTTTCCTCCTGTGAATTGTGAATAAAATAGTTTTCCACATTTTTGTGGAAATATCCACTTAATTATTGTTTTTAAATGGTTTTATGTGTGGAAAAGTGTGTGGATTTAGTTTTTTCCACATTTTTTCAGATTATCACTAGTATTTTCAACGAAAATAATGTAGAATATTGGTAGTTAAAGATGAACTGAGGTGATTATTTTTCTATGGATAATAAAACTTTGTGGAAAACTTTTTTAGAAAAAATGCAAGAAAATATATCACCTATGCTTTTTGAAACTTGGTTCATGGAAACAGAACTGATCGAGTTAAAAGAAAAACATGCGATCGTCTTAGTTCCAATGCATGTTCATAAAAAACATTTAAAAGAGAATTATAATGATTTAATTCAAGAAATATTTGCTGAAATTACTGGAACAAACTTTCAATTTGATTATGTTACAAAGGAAGAAATCGAAAATCATATTGAAATAGATACAGACAATGTTGGAGTTCCTGCGATTAATGAATATGAAACAAACTTAAATCCACAGTATACATTTGATAATTTTATTGTTGGGGCAAGTAATAAATTTGCAAAAGCAACGTCTCTTGCAGTTGCAGAAAAACCTGGATTTATGTATAATCCTTTATTTATATATGGAAATAGTGGATTGGGTAAAACACATTTGATGCATGCGATTGGAAATTATATTATAAAGAATAGTAAAAAAAGAGTTCTTTACGTTACAAGTGAGAAATTTGTATCCGATTTTATTGGAATCAATAAAAAAAGTAAAGATGGAAATAATTTTGATAGTGTGGATATCTTTAAGAAAAAATATCGTGATATCGATGTCTTAATGATTGATGATATTCAATATTTAGGAAATGCAAATCAAACACAACAAGAATTCTTTAATACTTTTAATGATTTATATGGAAATAATAAGCAAATTATTATTTCATCGGATCGTTCACCAGATGATTTAAAATTATTAGAGGATCGTTTAAGAACACGATTTAACTGGGGATTGACAATTGATATTTTACCTCCAGATTTTAAATTAAGAATGGATATTATTGATAAGAAACTTGCAGGACAAGTGATGTCTAGTGCTTTTCCAAAAGAAGTAAAAGAATATATTGCTAGTAATTGTACAAGTGATATTCGAAAATTAGAAGGAGCAATTACAAGAGTTGTTGCATATGCGACCATGATGAATGGATCCGATATTACTTTAGATCTTGCAATTGAAGCATTGAAAGACTATTTTGCGAAAAGTGTGGTTGCGAAAAATAAAATTGATCAAGTTCAACAATTAGTTGCAAGTAATTATAATATTACTGTGGAAGATTTAAAAAGTAAAAAAAGGATGGCTTCGATTGCTGTTCCACGACAAATAGCAATGTATATTTGTAGAACAGTGTTGGAAGAGTCTCTCCCTAAGATAGGGATTGAATTTGGGGGAAAAGATCATACAACGGTTATGCATTCCGTGGAAAAAATTACAAATGAGATGAAAAAAAATCCTATTTTAGAGATGGAAATACAAAAAATTGTCACTCAAATTAAATAAGTGTGTAAAATTCGACATTTTCTACTTTTTTTCCACAAGAATATTTCTTCACTTTTTCTTGAATTTGAAAGAGATTTTCATTTTTCCACACAATCCACTTTAATAATATTAATAATTATATAATAAATAATAACAGAAAGAAGGTACACAATGAAATTAACAATAAAACAAAACAAATTAATGGAACATTTAAATTATGTAATAAGAGGAATATCAAATAAGAATTTAATTCCAATTTTAAATTGTATTAAATTTGACTTAACTCAAGATGGTTTATATCTTATGAGTACAGATAACGAAGTAGCAATTAAAACATTTATTGATAAAAAAGATATTGATTCTATTGATACCACGGGAGAAATTGTAGTATCTGGAAGATTTATTTATGAAATTATTAAAAAACTACCAAATGAATTAGTAAATATAGAAGAAGTTGTTGATTCTAAATTATATGTTTATACACAAAATTCTTCATTTCATCTAAATTGTAATAATGTATCAGAATTTCCTAATTTAGAATTAGAAGATAGTAAAACTCCAATTTATATATCACAAAAGTTATTTAAAAATATTATTACACAAACATCTTTTGCTTCTTCCACACAAGAATCTAGACCAATATTAACTGGTATTAATTTCCATATTGAAGGAAATCTTATGGAATGTACTGCGACAGATTCTTATCGTCTTGCGAAAAAAACGGTTGAAGTAAGCAGCACATTAGATGAAGCAACAGATATTGTCATTCCAACAAAAAATTTAAATGAATTAATTCGTTTATTTAATGATGATGAAGAGCAATTAGAAATGCATGTATTTAATAATAAAGTGATTTTTAAATTTGGGTCTATTGTGATGATGTCTCGTTTAATTAATGGGACATATCCAAATACCTCTAAATTAATTCCTACTGAATTTGAATTGACGATGTCAGTTAATTATAGAGATTTTTATAATTCAATTGATAGAGCTTCATTATTAACAAATGAGGCCGATAAAAATACAATCAAATTACAAAGTAAAGGAGATGAAATTGTAGTTTCATCAAATATTCCCGAAATTGGTAATGTTGAGGAAAAGCTGAATGTTAAGAAAGATCAAGAGAAAGAGATTAAAATTGCATTTAGTAGTAAATATATGATGGATGCTTTAAAATCATTTGAAAGTGAAGAAGTAGAATTGTTATTTAATGGGGAAATTAAACCAATTATTCTAAAGAATCCGGAAAGTGATAATTTAATACAATTAATCTTACCAATTCGTACTTATTAGAACAATTTTGTTCTTTTTTTTTTGATTTCGACAAAATTCGACATTTTTTTCACTTTTTTCTGTTAGAGTAAAGGACATTCGACTACTTTTGTCGAACAATATTAATAGAGGAGGTGAAAATATGCTTCGTGAATATGAAATTAATTCTAATACTTTAGCACTTTTACCAATAGGAAAAGAAGCTACAAAAGTAATTGAAAAACAAGATAGTTTTTTAGTAAATATGACTCCTAGTGATATTATTGATCAAAGCTGTCGTTCTTTTGGTAGTTCTTATTTAGGAAGACATGAAGGTACAAAGCATTTAACAGGGATTAATTATAAAGCACCAATTATTATTGAAGAAACACAATCTATGATTTTTTTCCCAACTGCTTCACCAAGGTTTTCAAAATGTGCATGGATTGCATTAAATCATGTTAAAAATCACATTCGCTTTGAAGAAAAATCAATTCTTTACTTCCAATGTGGTAAAAATGTAGAGTTAGACATCTCATATGGTTCTTTAGAAAATCAAATTTTAAGGGCAACGAAATTAGAATCTGTTTTGAGAAAGAAAAAGTCTTACTAAAATTTAAGAAAAACAAGTTTTTTTGTTTGTTTTTTCTTTTTTTGCGCCTATTTGTGGTATAATATGAAGTGTGTATAGGAGTACCTTTTATAACATAAATTTCAAATAACGACGTTTAACACAGAAAAGAGGGAGGATATGTTCTTAAAAAAGATATATTTAGATCAATTTCGTAACTATGAACATCTAGAAGTAACATTTCAACCTTCTATCAATATTATTTATGGGGATAATGCACAAGGTAAAACAAATTTATTAGAGGCAATTTATGTTTTATCGATGACAAAATCTCATCGGTCTTCTATTGATAATGCATTAATAAAAAATGGGGAAACTACTTCTTACATGAAGGGAACTGTTGTGACTAGTCAGAGTTCTAAAACATTGGAAGTAGGATTGTCTAAGACAAAAAAATTATTAAAAATTAATCAAGGAGAGGTCAAAAAAGTAAGTAATTATATTTCAAATATGAATATAGTTATTTTTTATCCAGAGGATTTAGACCTAATTAAGGGTGGACCTGGTTTGCGGCGTCGTTTTATGAATCTTGAACTTTCTCAACTTTATCCTTCTTATTTAGATATATTAAATGACTATAATAAGTTATTAAAAATGAGAAATGATTGTTTAAAACAATATTTAAAGGGTGAATTTGTGGATGAAAGTTATTTTCAAATTTTAAATCAGTATTTTGTGGATAAAGCTTCATTGATTTATCAAATGCGAAAGAAATTTGTGGAAAAGTTGAATCATTATCTTCCTAAAATTTTTGAAGATATATCAGGTAGAAAGAATTTCTCACTGATTTACCGTACAAATATAGATATGGATTCATCGGAGTCTTATCAAGAGCAAATGAAGAAAAAGTTAATGAAACATAGTGAAGCTGAAAAAAGAATAGGTTCTACTTTAGTTGGACCTCATAAAGATGATTTAGAATTTATCTTGGATGAGAGAAATTTGAAATTATATGGTTCTCAAGGACAACAACGAATGGCGATTCTATCTCTTAAGTTATCTGAGATTGATCTATTTCGTGATTA
This sequence comes from uncultured Bacilli bacterium, assembly GCA_944332375.1. Lineage (GTDB taxonomy): Bacteria > Bacillota_I > Bacilli_A > RF39 > UBA660 > UMGS2016. The sequence goes on along the minus strand of CALVJU010000005.1, from coordinate 4,834 downwards.
TAAGAAAGAAACTCCAATTTTATTATTAGATGATGTTTTCAGTGAGTTAGACTATAAGAAACGAAGTAATTTAATGAAACATATAGATAATAATACACAAACAATTATTACAACAACTGAATTAGGATTATTAGATCAGACGTTGATTCAAAACGCGAATTTAATCCATATTCAAGATGGAAGTATTATAAGTGAAAATGAGGTGTAAGAATGGCAGATAAAATTGAACATTATGATGCTTCGGATATCCAAGTTTTAGAAGGATTGGAAGCAGTGCGAAAAAGACCTGGTATGTATATTGGATCTACAAGTTCAAGAGGGTTGCACCATTTAGTATGGGAAATTGTTGACAACGCAATTGATGAAGCGTTAGCAGGATATTGTGATGATATTGAAATTATTGTAAATAATGATAATTCTGTTACCGTAAAAGATGATGGTCGTGGAATTCCTACTGGTGTTCATCCAAAAACAGGAATTTCAACAGTAGAAACAGTATATACAGTATTGCATGCTGGAGGAAAATTTGGAGGTGGCGGATACAAAGTATCTGGTGGTCTCCATGGAGTTGGTGCCTCTGTTGTAAATGCATTAAGTAGTTGGGTTGAAGTAAAAGTATATCAAGGTGGAAAAATTTATTTCATTCGTTTTGAAAATGGTGGAAAACCTGTTGATCGTTTAAAAGTAATTGGTGATTGTGAAGAAAATCGTACAGGGACAACAGTTACTTTTAAACCAGATCCAGAAATTTTTACTGAAACTACAGAATTTGATTATGAAATTTTAAAAGAAAGAGTAAGAGAACTTGCATTTTTAAATAAAGGATTGAGAATTATTCTTTGTGACGACCGAGACGAAGTAGAAAAGAAAAGAGAAGAATTTGTCTATGAAGGTGGTCTCAGTGAATATGTAAAATATTTAAATAAAAGTAAAACGCCTATTCATGAAACGATTATTCATATAGGTGGTATTGAGAATGATATCAGTATAGAAGTTGCATTACAGTATAACAGTGGATATAATTCTAGTATTTATTCATTTGTAAATAACATTCATACGCCAGAAGGAGGAACTCACGAGGATGGAGTACGTATGGCTTTATTGCGTGTTTTGAATAATTATGCAAGGAAAAATAATATTCTGAAAGAAAAAGATGATAATTTAAGCTCTGAAGATGTAAAAGAAGGGTTAACATTAATTGTTTCATGTAAGCATCCTGATCCTCAATTTGAAGGGCAAACGAAAACAAAATTAGGAAATTCAGAAGTACGTAAAATTGCATCAAGTATATTTGGCGATGGATTAGAAAGATTTTTACTAGAAAATCCAAATCAAGCTCGCATTATCTTAGATAAGGCTATGGTTGCTGCAAAGGCTAGAGTAGCTGCTAAACGTGCACGTGAATTAACGCGTCGTAAAGGTGATTTGGATATGACCAATACATGGGGTAAATTATCTGACTGTAAAAGTAAAGATGCAAGTGAATGTGAAATCTTTTTAGTAGAGGGAGATTCTGCAGGAGGAATTGCAGTTGAAGGAAGAGATAGTATGACACAAGCAATTCTTCCATTACGTGGAAAGATCTTAAATGTAGAAAAAGCAAGATTAGATCGTGCTTTAGGCAATGAAGAAATCAGAACGATTATTACTGCTTTTGGAACTGGTATTGGGGAAGAATTTGATTTATCAAAATTAAGATATGACAAAATCATCATTATGACCGATGCCGATGTAGATGGTTCACATATTCGAGTTCTTCTTTTAACCCTATTTTATCGCTTTTTTAGGCCGATTGTAGAGGCGGGACATGTATATGCAGCCCAACCTCCACTTTATAGAATTACACACGGAAAAACACGTAAATATGTCCTAGATGATAAAGAGCGTGATGAATATTTAGCAACACTTTCTCCAAATACAAAATATGAAATTACTCGTATGAAAGGTTTAGGAGAGATGGATGCGAAAGAATTAAGTGAAACAACAATGGATATACACAAGCGTGTATTAAGACAAATTAACGTAGATGATATGGTTCAAGCAGATCAAGTTTTTTCTCAATTAATGGGAGAAGAAGTAGAACCACGTCGTGATTTTATTGAAACAAATGCAAAATTTGCAGAAATGATAGATGTATAGGGGGGGAAATGAAATGGACCAAGTAAAAGAACAAAATATCGTAGAAGAAGTACGAAAATCATTTCTAGAATATTCCATGAGTGTTATAACATCACGTGCATTACCTGATTTACGTGACGGATTAAAACCAGTACATAGGCGTATTTTATATTCTATGTACGCATCAGGAATCACACCAGATAAACCACATAAGAAAAGTGCCAGAATCGTCGGAGATGTCATGGGAAAATATCATCCTCATGGTGATTCATCTATTTATGAAGCAATGGTTCGTATGGCACAAAGTTTTTCATATCGTTATATGTTAGTAGATGGCCATGGAAATTTTGGTAACATTGATGGATATGTTGCAGCAGCAATGCGTTATACAGAATCAAGACTATCAAAAATCTCTTTAGAATTGTTGAGAAACATTAATAAAGATACAGTTGATTTTGAACCAAACTTTGATGAACTAGAACAAGAGCCAAAAGTTTTACCATCACGTTTTCCCAATATTTTAGTAAATGGAACAACTGGTATTGCTGTTGGAATGGCTACCAATATACCACCACATAATTTAGGAGAAGTCATTGATGGATGTGTAGCATATATTGATAATCCAGATATTGATGTAACAGGATTAATGCAATATATTAAAGGTCCTGATTTTCCTACAGGTGCAACTATTCTTGGAAATAGTGGAATTAAAAAAGCCTATGAAACTGGAAAGGGAACAATTACAATTCGAAGCAAAGCACATATCGAAGAAAAAAATGGTAGAAATTATATTATCATAGATGAAGTTCCATATGGTTTGAATACTTCAGAATTAAAAAATAAAGTTGCAGAGTTAGTGCATAATAAAGTAATTGAAGGGATTTCAGACTATCATTCTGATTTAAAAGATGGAAGAATTAAAATAACAATTACTCTTAAAAAAGATGCCAATGCTCAAGTTGTTTTAAACAAATTGTATAAGCATACTTCATTTCAAACAAATTATGGAATCACGTTCTTAATGTTAGACCAAGGTGTTCCAAAGATTTTAGGTTTAAAAGACATTATTGCAAAATATATTGATTTTCAAAAAGAAGTTATTATTAGAAGAACAAGATTTGATTTGAATGCTGCAGAAAAAAGAGTACATATTTTAGAAGGATTAAAAATTGCTTTAGATAATATTGATGAAATTATTAAATTAATTAAAGCAGCAAAATCAGATGACGTTGCCCGAGATGGATTAATGCAACGCTTCGGCTTAAGTGAAATTCAAGCAAATGCAATTCTTGAAATGAAATTACGTCGTTTAACTGGATTAGAAAGAGAAAAAATTGAAAACGAATTAGCAGAATTGTTGAAATTGATTAAAGATTTACGCGAAATTCTTGAAAGTGATGAGAAGATCTTGAATATTATCAAGGAAGAATTGATAGAAATCAAGAAAAAGTATGGTGATGAGAGAAGAACTTTCATTGATATGTCTGCAATAGATTATATTGAAGATGAATCATTGATTCCAGTTGAAAATATTGTTGTAACATTAACTGATAATGGTTATATAAAACGTGTTACTAGTGAGACATACAAAACACAAAATCGTGGTGGTGTTGGAATTAAAGGTATGACTACAAACGAAGAAGATTTCGTAGAAAATATTCTTTCAATGACAACCCATGATTATATTATGTTCTTCAGTGACAAAGGAAAAGTATATAGAATGAAAGGTTATGAAATTCCTTCATTTAGTCGCCAATCAAAAGGATTACCAATTATTAATCTTATACCTTTGGATAAGGACGAGAAAATTAGAGCTATGTTAAAGGTTGAAAATAGCGATTCATCCAAATATATTGTATTCTGTACGCAAAATGGTATTGTAAAAAGAACAGAATTAAAAGAATTTGATAATATTCGCACAAATGGTAAGATCGCTATTACATTAAAAGAAAATGATCAACTTATTTCTGTAAAGAAAACAAGTGGTAATGAGGAAATTATTATTGCTTCTTCAAATGGAAGAATGATAAGATTTGATGAAAATGAATTGCGTGTTATGGGTAGAACAGCAAGTGGGGTTCGTGGAATCGACATGGACGGTGGAATTGCCGTTGGATGTGAAATTGCTCATTCTGATGAAGAAATCTTAGTTGTAACAGAAAAAGGATACGGAAAGAAAACAAAACTTGAAGAGTATAGAAAAACACATCGTGGCAGTAAAGGTGTTAAAGCACTAAACGTTACAGAAAAAAATGGAAACATTGTTGCATTTAAAACAGTTCTTGGCGATGAAGACTTAATGATTATCACTGATAGCGGTGTTATTATAAGACTTTCTCTAAGTCAAGTTTCTACAACGGGTCGTGTTGCTCAAGGAGTTAAATTGATTAATTTGAAAGATGAACAAAAAGTAAGTACTGTTGCGTTAATCGAAAAGGAAGAAATTCAAAATAATGAAAATGTGAGTCAAGATGTCGCAACTGAAACAGATGAAACTGGAGAAATAAATAAAAATATTGAAGAATAGAACTTCTATTGGGATTGGGGCTTTTTACAAAAAGCCCTTTTTTCCTCTTTTAAGAGGAAAAAAGGAAACTAACAATGTTTCACGTGGAACTATAAACTAACAATGTTTCACGTGGAACTATAAACTAACAATGTTTCACGTGGAACTATAAACTAACAATGTTTCACGTGGAACTATAAACTAACAATG
>CALVJU010000004.1 GCA_944332375.1 uncultured Bacilli bacterium | reverse complement strand
CTAAAATAGAAGCATTATCAAATCCTAAACTCTGATTTACTGTACACATAATTCCTAGTGTAAATAATTTCTTTACTAAATCTGCACTCTTTACCCCTAGTGCAGTAGCCAGATCAGCAACTGTCATTCCCTCTTTATAAACAACAGTCTTCTCATCTGTTACTGGTGTATTAGAAACTAATTTTTCTTTATTCTTATACATTTCTTTTTTCTTCGCTTTAAAGTTATCTTTCTTTTGTTGTTTTGAATCCTTCTTTTTCTTCTTCGTATTCAACTTTTCTTTCTTCACAGTTTGATCTACTTCTAACTGTTCTTCATCAATTAATTCCTCTACACGATCTTCAATTGCCTCTTCTAGTACTTCCTCTCCAACTTCATCGTCATTATCTAAAAGAGTAATCGCTTCATCATCCAACATGTCATCTTCTGTAGAAGCCTCAATACCAAGCCTCTTACATGCCTCTAAGATCTCTTCTACTGTCTTATTCACATCTTGTGCATATTCTAGCACACTCATCATAGACATCACCTCTTTCACAGTTTCTATTTCAACATTTCAAGCAACTCCTCATACACTTCATTTGGTACAATCACTTTTAATGTACGATCTAATACTTTCGTACTCTGTGCCTTGATAATCACATCACGATCTAACTTCATATATGCTCCATGTCCATTCATACGTCCTGTCGTATCAACTTTCACTTCGTTTTCTGGTGTTCTAACAATACGAACCAATTCCCTCTTCGGATACTTTTCTTTTGTTACAACACATGTACGCATCGGTATCTTCTTCTGTTTCATCTTACTGCCCCTCTAAAATGTTAATTCCTTCTTCACGTGCTTGTTCATATGTTTTCACATCAATTTTATAATGTGTTAGACGTGCTGCCAAACGAACATTCAAACCTTTCTTACCAATGGCTAGAGAAAGATTCTCATCATCGACAACCACATAAGCTGTCTTCTTCTTTTCATCTGTAATACATACATGTAAATTACGAGCAGGACTTAAAGCATTTTCAATAAACTTCACATCATCATGATCATATGGAATAATATCGATCTTCTCTCCATTTAACTCTTTAATAATACGACTAATTCTTCCTCCATGCTCTCCAATACAAGCCCCTACTGGATCTACATTCAAAACATTAGATATCACAGCAACTTTACTTCTTACTCCAGCCTCGCGAGCTACACTATAAATTAGAATTGTTCCCTCATTAATCTCTGGAATTTCTAGTTCAAAAAGACGTTTTACAAATCCATAATGTTTACGTGATAATAAAATTAATGGGCCTTTTGAATTACTTTCAACTTTACTAATATATACTTTTAAGCTAGAACTCATCTGAATCTTCTCTCCAGGAATAATTTCAGACTTTGGTAAAATTCCCTGTGTTCTACCTAAATCAATATAGTAATTACGCACATCTTCCATCTCAACAATACCAGTGACCATTTCTCCTTCTTTGTCAGCCCATTCTTCCATGATATTGTTTCTTTCTGCCTCACGAATCTTTTGAACAACAACTTGTTTTGCGGTAGAAGCTGCAACACGTCCAAAATCTCTTGGAGTAACTTCTTCTTCAATTGTTTCTCCAATCTGAATATCAGGTACAATCTTTCTTGCTTCTTCTAATGTTAAATGGATACGTGGATCATATTTAATTGGTTTTACCTCTTCTTCTTTATTTTCTTCCTCTTCCTCTTCATCATCCATATGAGCTTGGTAATATGCATCTAACTCTTCTGTATTAATAATTCCAAATTCATCTGGATCATGAACAACTGTTTTATAAGAATATACTTTAATTTCTCCACTTTCACGATTGATATCTACTCTTACGTTAGATAGTGAGTGATAATTCTTCTTATAGGCAGAAGTCAGTGCTAACTCCATCGCATCATAAATAATATCCTCTTTAATTCCTTTTTCTTTCTCTAAAACTTCAACTGCTTTTTTAAATTCTTTCACATCCATGTTATTCACTACCTTTCTCTTTAGAACATACATCCAATATATAATTATCTTCAATCGGATCTTCTTCATCCAAAATAGGATTGATTAACTTACTCACTTTCACACAATCATCCACAGTAATGATTCCTTCCTTATCAATAATGACACGCAAAAAATTCATTCCATCTTCTTTGACATATAAGACATCATCTAAAATATATCCATTGTCAACAATCACTTGTTCAAACAATTCACGAATTTTTCCTATTTCCATAATACCTCCATTAAATCGAAAGAGTGGGAATGCCCACTCTTCGCTGTAATCACTGTATTCATTATACCATAATTTTATGAAATGTCATCCCTTTTTATGTAGGAAACACAAAGAAATAGCGACTTTTTTCTAAAAATCACCCCTATTTTTCAACCTATTTATTTTCCTTTGATACTTTTGTTTCATTGTCAATCAACTCTTTTTGTGATATATTAATACAAGATGTAATACAAACACATTAGAAAGTAGGTTAAAACATGAATCAATCTTATTTCAAAAAAGCAGGGATTGGACTACTTGTCATTGGGTGCTATTTCTTTTTCTCATATATGGAAGGACTTCCATTTTTACTCTTAGGAATTGATGTAAATACACTATCTAATGCGATTAAAATCCCCTATTTACTCATTTATCAAGTGCTTTTATTATTATTAATTATCGCTATTTTAAAAAAGAGTTTTTTCAAAGATGTAGAAGATCTAAAGAAGAACCATAAAACTTATTTTAAAAAGTACTTTAAATATTGGTTCTTATTATTGGGACTTATGATGTTATCCAACTATCTCATCTTAGCAATTATGACATTTGCTGGAAATGGAACCATGATGCCAGAAAACGAAGAAATTATTCGTTCTAACTTCCAAGTCGCACCAATCTATATGTATCTTTCTTCCGTTGTTATCGCACCATTAATGGAAGAATTAGTCTTTCGTAGAGGAATCAGAAACATCGTTCCTAACAATGTCTTATTCATTCTGATTTCAGGACTTGTATTTGGTTGTTTACATGTTTTACTTGGGGGATTCCAAACACCACTAGAATTACTTTATATTATTCCATACAGTATTCCAGGATTTATATTCGCATATATTTTAACCAAGACAGACAACGTCTTAGTTACTGCTACAATCCATACCTTTCACAACGGGATCTTAATGAGTTTACAATTTCTTATGCTTTTATTTATGTAAGGAAAAGTGTCAAGTACTTTCCTTTTTTTTCGTTAAAATTCAATAATCTGTGTTAAAATGAATATGGTGATAAGTATGCGATCAAACAAAAAGAAAAAAAAATCAATCATCAAAAAAGTAGTGATTGTTTTTAGTATACTTATTTTTTTTATTGTTAGTGTTTTCTTATATAGTCGCTATCTTGCTACATCACTCTTTACTATCCATGAATATGAAATTGAAAATGAGTTATTTCAAGAAAACTTCCATGGCTTTAAAATTGTTCACATGTCTGACTTACATTATTTGACAACATTAAACGAAGACCAACTAAGCCAAATCGTCGATAAAATCAATGAACTAAAACCAGATGCTGTCGTTTTAACAGGAGACTTATTAGATCAGCACATTGAATATAGCAACCAAGAATTAAAAGAATTAGAAACACTTCTTTCTCATATAGAAGTCACCACAAATAAATACGCAATATCAGGAGACGAGGATGAGACAAAAACGGAATGGGAGACCGTTATCAAAAATAGTGGTTTTATCAACCTAAATAATACTTATGATCTTATTTATCATGGAGTAGGAAGCCCCATAATGGTTAGTGGTATGAGTAGTAATTTAAAAGAACAAGATATGATTACAACAAAAATAAAACCAATCGAAGATCAAATTGACGCAACATTACCAGTCGCTGACCAAAACGGTAACAGAACTTATGGTATTACCAACCCTATCTATCAAATCCTACTCATCCATGAGCCAGATACGATTGAAGAGTTTAACTATCATAAATTCCAATTAATACTCGCTGGTCACTCTTTAAATGGTCAGATTCGTCTCCCTGGAATAGGCGGAATTTTAAATACTAAGGGGGCAAAAACATATAAAAATAGCTTCTATGATTTAGATGGAACCCTTCTTTACATTTCGGGAGGCATTGGAACAAAAGAGCAGATCCCATACCGACTATTTAATCGCCCTTCCATTAATCTTTATCGCCTTATTGGTGAATAAATACTTCCCCTAATCAGGGGAATTTTTCGTTAATTATAAAATAGTATGTTGTTTGACGGTTTTCATTTTCCCATATTTCTTAATCTCATCCCTCCTGACAATCCAATCATATCACTTTGAAAAATAATTACAAATGAACATTCTAGACAATTAGAGCAGCAATCCATTCTAATTGTTCTTTTTTGTCGCACAAAAAAAGAAAGCACATTTCCCTATCCAAAACAGACAATCTTTTTTTCATCTTTTTTAATTATTATTATCCCCTAAAAACTTGTCATGCACTTTGTGATAAAAAGAATGGTGTGGTAATTTTAAATACGTAATTCTCCTTTTATCTACCGTTGTTTGAATTCTACGTACATTGTGATACTTTTTTACAGTTCCATCAACAACTACCATAAGATCCGCATTCTTATCTTGCGTCGTTCCAGATGGCATGATCGTAATCGTCTTATGCTCTGGAACAATCAGAGAATTTAACAAATTACGATATGCTTTATTATTTAATGGAGATAGCGGTGTCAACTGCAATGTATGAAGTGAAGAATCCACAATTGCTCCATGAACACTTAAATTATACGCGGTAGAACCAACCGTTGTCGCAATCAAAACACCATCACCCACAAACTCTTCTAAAAACTGATTATGAATATGAATTTTTAATGAAAGTGTCTTTAAATCCATTTGACGAATCACAATTTCATTGAGAGAGTGCAATACCACAGGACGAATCCCTTCAATCTTCGTTCTTTGAATACTAATTTGCTCTTCCAATAATTCATGACTCTGTAACTTATCTAAAAATAAATCAATTTCTTTTGGATCAATCTCTTGTAAAAAGCCAAGCGTTCCAGTATGAATACCAGCATAATAAACATCAGACTGAAACTTTGTAGCATGAACCATCTTAATAAACGTTCCATCTCCACCAACCGCAATCGCTAAATCAAAATGACTTCGATCAATCAAATAACCTCGTTCTAACAACTTCTTTCTTAGAAGCTTTGCTACTCTTTGACTTTCCTTCTTATAATTTGAATAAATACATACTCTTTTAATATTCTTTTTCACACAATCACCCTATTTATTTAAACACTCTTTTAACTTCATCACAATCAGTCTCATTACCAATCCTTTATTTTCCACACGATCAAGTGATGAAACACTTAAGGTTTGTTCTAAATATCGATCTTCCTTTTTATCATAAATCGCAAAATAAACCATATTCATCTTATCCGTTGGATTATTTGGATCTTGTCTATTTAAAGTTCCAGTAATCCCCACCCCATAATCACTTTCTCCATTGACGGTTGCAAGTCTCGCCATTTCTCTTGCTACTTCCATACTATAAACAGTATACTTCTCAATAATACTAGGATCCATACCATATTTTTCTTTCATATGGTTAGAATAACTAACAATTCCCAATTGAAATATTTCACTAGCACCTGGAATATTTGTAATCTCATTCGCAACCATCCCTCCAGTACATGATTCCATTGTGGAAATTGTCTCTTTTCTCTGAATTAATAATTCTACAATCTCCTTCATCATTTACCTTCTTTCACATATATACATTTCTTCTGATGATACAATCTCTACCACCAATTGATCTTTATACTCACTATTGCTTGATAAATAAACGGTATCTTGATCTAGTTCTTCTTTTCCATCTTGTTCTATTTTTTCAATATCACTTAAAAACAAAGTCCAATCATCTTGGGTATGTGATCGTGAAACAACAGACGATCCATAATGCGTTACACGATACTTTCCTTTCATTTCTGTTTTTGTCTCATTTCGATATAAATAAAAATTATCCTCATCAATTTCTAACAACACCCTACCATTGTCACAATCCCATGTTCCTACTAACTCATCATTTGTCGTTTGCAATAAAGTAAATAACACCCAAATAAACATTCCAACAAACAATATCACCACAAGAAAATATAGAAGAATAATCCATTTTGTTCTTTTCTTTCTCTTTAAAAAATATGCATCCTTTTCCTCTTGTGTTTTCCATATATTCTTTTCTTCCATTTAAATACACTCCTCACGTTAAGTATAGCACGGATCTAATAAAACATAAAGATTTGG
>CALVJU010000003.1 GCA_944332375.1 uncultured Bacilli bacterium | reverse complement strand
AATATTCTTTGTATCGTTTATACATATTCATGAAGAATAAAATGGCAATTCCAATAAATCCATAAGCAACATTCCACTTACTAGCAAAACCAATTCCTACAAAGATTCCACAGAAGAATAATGGTCGGAATGTTTTTTTGAGGTCAGTATCATAGAAACTTGTTTGATAGTACCGATACATAAAATAGTAAATTAGCATCGTAAAAATAACTGCATAGGTATCAATGGTTGCTAATCTAGATTGGGTATAATGCATAAAATCAAACGCGAATAAGAATGTTCCAACAAAAGAAATAATCGGTTTATGAAACATTTGCTTGATAAAATTGTAAAGAATTGGAAGCATTAATACCGCACAGAAAACACCCATAAAGCGCCATCCAAATGGATTCATACCAAAGATAGCAATTCCAATTGATATAATTTCTTTTCCAAGTACAGGATGGGTTGTCTCATAAATTGGATATCCTTTTAACTGCTCATATGCTGTTCTCGCATGATAAATCTCATCAAAGTAAGTACCTGTATAATAGGTAGAATCCATATCAATCATATCTTGTTCGTCAATCAATTCCCGTCCGGTTCTTGTATAACTCGTACTTTCTACATAGGAGACATCAGCAAGCTTCTCTTCCCCTGCGAGGCCAAACCCAATTTCATTCATTACAATCGCAGTATCGTAACAACGAATCCGTACATACTGATTACCAATGATAGAAACTGGTATTTTCGTCCATGCATACATAGAAATATTACTAATAAGAGTAACTGGTTTCCAATTGATTTTATCAGCACTCATTTCTACTTCAAATTTCACATCAGTCAAATTGACAGTATTCCCAAAAGGATCGTCCCCTACACCTACTAAATAATAGAGTGCATCAATATCTTGATCGCCAACATCTAAAATAACAGAATCCCCTACTACATCTGGTTTCCAATAAGTATTAGCCATCTTCGTAGAACCAAGCTGATAAAAGCCAAAAGCGGCGAAAAGTATCACAATAATTGCTAAATAAAGCCAATCTATTTTTGAAAACTTTTCTCTTTTCACTGTTTTTTCATATTGAAATTCTTTTTTCTTCTTATTCTTCTTTTCCCTCTTTATTTTCTTCTGAAATTGTAATATTTTTTGCTTCATAACGACACCTGCTTACTATATTAATAGTATAACAAGTTTTCTGAAAAGTCGCAACAAGGTAAAGCAAAAATCACGGTTGATTTACTTTCCCTTGTAAATGTTTAATGACCTTTTTTTCAATTCTAGAAATATAAGATTGACTAATATTTAAAAGAGAAGCAACTTCTTTTTGTGTCATCTCTTTTTGGCCAAATAAGCCATATCTTAAGATCATAATCTCTTTATCCCTTCCTTTTAGTTTTCCAATTTCTTGATAGAGTAATTTTTTTTCTGTTTCTTCTTCTAATCCTTTTGTAACAATATCCGCATCTGTTCCCAATACATCTTCTAAATGTAATTCATTTCCTTCCCCATCATAACTCAGACTATCTTCAAAACTAATTTCTGTTCTACGTTTTTTATTTTTGCGCAAATACATCAAAATTTCATTATCAATACAACGAGAAGCATATGTTGCAAGTTTGATATTTTTATCCAGTTGATATGTATTTACGCCTTTAATCAGTCCTATTGTACCAATACTGACCAAATCTTCCAAATCCACTCCTGTATTCTCATATTTTTTAGACAAGAATACAACAAGTCTTAAATTATGTTCGATCAACTTAGAACGTGCATAAGTATCTCCTGTCTGGGCTTTTTCAACATATTTTAATTCTTCTTCTCTCGTTAAAGGTTCTGGTAATTTATCACTACTTCCAACAAAAAATAAATTATATTCATCCCATAATAACTGCTTTAAAAGGTTCCATATTTTTAAAATCATTTATCCCTCCAATATTTTTGTATTTAAAATCATTTGAACACCATCCATTCGTATATCTTCTTCTAAAATACCAAGTAATACTTTTTTGCGAATACCAACTCCTTGAATATAAATCTGATCTAACAGCGTACAAGACAATAATCCATCCTTTCCCACTGCATGATAAGGAACATAAATTGGATGTTCTACAGTTGTTTTTAAAGTACTTGGATTTACCAATATTACAGGCTTTTTCATATAAGGATCCTGCAACTGATTCCCTGTATCTAAAAAAGCCGTAACATGATATTCCTTTTCGTGAAATGAAAAGGAAACCGCATAATAAGAAGCATAATTCGTTTTTAATTGTTTTAACTGTTTTAAATAAAAGGAAATAATCAGTGGAGATGCAATGATCAAAATCCAAAAATTCATAGAGATTCCATCATGAAAGAACACAAGACCTTTTTGCTTCATGGAAAACTGTACATTCAACACATACAAGCCACCTCCTAAAACAATACTGTTTAAGTATAAATATAGAATATTCTTGATGAAATAACGCTTATTCTGAAAGCGAAATGTCGCAAGTACCATCAAAATACTGATGATTACTTTTAAAAAAAACAATAGAAGAGAATTTAAAGGAAGAAAGAGAAAAAAGATAGAAAGTGCACCAACAAATGCTCCTTTTATACAAGCAAACAAAGAAACTTGTCGCTTTAATAAATAAGAAACACTTAAAAGCAACAAAAAGTCAAAACCAAAATTCAATAGAAAGACAAGATCTAAATATACTTTCATAGCATCACCAATGATAAGATATCACATCATTAATTCAATAAATGTCGCATTATTTTAGACGGAAAAAAAAGCGAGGAGTTACGCTCCTCACCCGTCGTAGAAATTAAAACTACTCCACTCCCTTTCGGAGTGAACAGTAAGACATCTCTGTCTTACATCTTAACTATATCATGTTTCCAAAAAGAATACAATACTTTTTTACCATTTTTTACCATTTTTTTCTTTTTGTTTTCAAATTGTTAATATATTTTACTTTTGATTGACAAAAAAAGGACTACGTCCTTTTAAAATTCTCTTCTTCTTAGAAATGGAGGAATATCAATATCAGGATTTCCATCACTATCCTCTGTAGAGTCGATTGCATCTAAATTCAAGTCTTTATTCAGTTCTCTTCTTGAAAGAATTGGTTCTTCTGTTTTTTCAGCCACTGGTTCATTTAATTTTGGTTTATCTTCATCTTCAAAGCCAGTTGCGATGACTGTAACAATGATTTCATCATTTAAATTTTCATTAATCACAGCACCAAAGATTGTGTTGATATCTGTATTTGCACTTTCACGAATCACATCAGCGGCTTCTTCCACTTCAAATAAAGTAAGATTAGATCCACCAGTTACATTGATAATCGCATCTGTTGCTCCATCAATACTTGTTTCAAGTAATGGACTAGATACTGCTTGTCTAGCCGCTTCGGCGGCACGATCTTCTCCAACTCCCATACCAATTCCAATTAATGCATTACCACGATTTTGCATAACTGCTTTTACATCGGCAAAATCAAGGTTAATTAATCCAGCAACAGCAATCAAATCGGAAATTGACTGAACCCCACGTCTTAATACATTATCAACTTCTTTAAAAGAATCTAACAACGGCGTTTGTTTGTCAATAATTTCTCTCAAACGATCGTTTGGAATCACAATTAATGTATCGACATTCTTTTTTAACTCTTCTAATCCTTGTAACGCTTGATTCATTCTTTTCTTGCCTTCAAACGAGAATGGTTTTGTAACAATCCCTACAGTTAATGCTCCTAAATTTTGAGCAATTTCAGCAATGACTGGAGCAGCACCTGTTCCAGTACCTCCACCCATTCCACAAGTAATAAAAACCATATCTGCGCCTTCTAAAGCAGCTTCTATTTCAGCTTTTGTCTCTAAAGCAGCTTCTTTTCCCACTTGTGGGTTTGCTCCTGCTCCAAGACCATTTGTAAGTTCTGCTCCAATTTGAATCTTAACTGGTGATTTTGAATTATTTAATACTTGTAAGTCTGTATTGGCAACAATAAAGTCTACTCCTTGTACTCCTGATTCTATCATACGGTTTACGGCATTGTTTCCTCCGCCACCAACACCAATAACCTTTATTTTTGCTAATTGATCCATTTCTAATCCATTTAACATACACTTTCCTCCTTATTCGCTGAAAAAGAATCCAAATACTTTTCCTAACATCGAATCATACGATTCTTTCGCATTTTGGGAAGACATCAAGTCCTCTTCCATATCAGTACTAATCATACTATATTCTTTTCCCTTTAACTTCAATTTACTTACAAAATACGCAATATTACCAACTGCAGAAGAGTACTTATTATTTCGAATTCCGATTAATTTCACATTTCCTAACTTTGCGATATTACCAAATACTTCTTTTGCAATATAGCTAAAATTTGCCAAATTGCTCGTTCCCCCTGTAATAATTGCATAATCAATATTACGACTTGTTAAAGAACGAATCTCCTTCTTGGCCAAGTTTAAAATTTCTCCAAGTCGAGAATACACTACTTCAGAAATTTCAAACTGATTTACTCTTACCACATCCCCATAAATATTTTTTACTTCACTATATTCATATTTACTCGCATGGCTTTTGTGGGCAAAAGCAAACTTCTCTTTTAATCTTCTAGCATCATCACTCTTTACCTTATAGACATAGGCAATATCATTATCTATATTTTTACCACCTAGTTGCAACATGGCATGCTTCACAATAATTCCCTTATTATAAAGAGATACAGATGTCGTTTCCGCACCAATATTAATAATTGCTCCAACTGTTGAATCTAATTCTCGATTCTTAAACGCATAAGCATCGCCAATCGCATCAATAGAAATATCAATTACTTCTATTCCTAGACCGGAAAACAATTGGACAACTGAATAAACATTTTTCTTAGGTGTAGAAACCATCATTGCTCTTGTACTTAATGTTCTACTAGATAACCCCTTTGGATCTCTTACATAGTCTTTTTGATTTACGAGAAAATCAATTGGCAAGACCGCAACCATTTCACGATCTTGAAAATCATAGTGTTTCATTGCTTCTGACAAAACACGACTCACATCACTTCCACTAATGATTCCGTCTTGAGTTTCTTGGTATTCATCCATAACTTGTGGAATTTCTATCGTTCCTTTAATCATAGAACAATCCATGAAATAACTTGGAACACTGGCAATCACTTTTTTTATTTCAATACCTAACATTGCTTCAACACTATTGATTGCTCTTTTCAAAGAAGCAGTTGCCAATTCCACATCTGTAATTAATCCCTTTTTTATTCCCTCTGATTTTTCGGAAGATGCAGCAAGTAAGTTCAACTTGTTCTTGTAAAGTTCACAAACAACAACTTTGATAGTATCGGTTCCTAAATCGACGCTTGTATAAATGTGCTTCACAAAATCATCTCCTACAATCTAGTATTCATTATACTATAGTTTTTCGAAAAAGAAAAGGAAATCAAGAAAAAAGGATAAAAATTTTCCTATTT
>CALVJU010000002.1 GCA_944332375.1 uncultured Bacilli bacterium | reverse complement strand
AAAAGAAAATACATTTACACTAATTTTACTATATAATTAATTTTAAGTTTTTTTGCAGAAAAAAAATAAAAAAAAAAAAAAAAAAAACGTATAGTAAACAACAGTTTATTTTATGGAGGTGGGTTTTGTGTTTGACAAGGCAAAAGTAGCAATTGTAAAAAAGATTTTTGAAAGTGTTTTTCCGGATCGTGATTTTGATATCGAAAAAGTAGGAAAGTCATTGTTTGCATTTCAACATGATGCTATTGGTTGTTGCGGTGATTTTCTTTTAGAAGGACAATATACTTATGATCAAGTAGTAGAATTAAATAAGCTGACCGGATATAGCGCTGGCTTTGGGTTTTGTAAAGAATTAGGGCCTGTTGCTTTCATTGGTGTTCCTAATCGAGATGCCGTTCAAAGAAGTGCATATTTTGACTACGAAATTGGAGATTATGATGCTCATCTTAACGGTATGAATATGAGAGGCCCAATGTATCAATATTATTCTGAACAATTAAGTGATGAAGAAGCAAAAGAAATTGGTAATTATACTGTATATGGTATGGGAGATCCAAGAATTTTTAAAAATATAGTACCAATTAAAAAAACATCATGTTACTATGATTTCCGTTATAAATGTAAATGTTGTGATAAGTTTAATGGTAAGCTTTATTCAGATGTTTTAGAAATGGAAATTAAAGTAGATGGCACTTTTAGTTTTTATGAAGCAAGAAAATTTGCTTATAGATCTACTGGCAAATTTAACAGAGATTGTTATGACAGTAGCCGAGATGTGCCAATTCAATTTGCAATTGTGGGAGACAATCAACCAGTAGGAATCCTCAACTTATATCACCAGTATGATCATACTATGTTTAGAGATGTATGGAGCCCAAATGAAGACGAACCTGAGAAATTGCCTATGCGTTTTCTCTCAGATGAAGAAGCTGAAAAAATCAATAATTTTCAATTATATTATTTTGCTTCTCCATATGGAATCAGAAAAAAGCCATTAACAGCTGAAAAAATCGATAGAACGCTTTACGAAGACTTTGACTTTATCATGAGTGACGGAACGGATTATCGTTTACAAGATGTGAAAAAAAATACTAATAATCAACACACAAAAGTAAAAACTATGAAACAATATGAATAAACTATAGTTTTATGAATTTTAAAAAGACAATGACTTATTTCTCAAAGTCATTGTCTTTTTCATACATTACTCTACCCACATTATTTGGATTTCTTATCTGTTTACAGAATCATTCAAGAATACAATCAAAAAATCACCAGAACAAACGTTATTATTGTTTACCACTCTTTTCCCAGTCCATCTTTTTTGATCTCAATTGGTATTTTACCCAATCAAACGAAACGTTCAAAGAAAAGCATATTCAATATACCATGTTCTTTTTGGTCTTATCTTTTTATAAAACCATCCAAAAATACAATCAACAAAAAAAGAAAATCTAATCATAGACTTTCTTGATATCTTCATGGAGTGAGAGTTGTAGTTATCCGCAACCTTTTTCAGCATACTTCTCATAATTTAACCCAATATCTTCTAGTCAGAAAGACCTCATCATCATCTGTATTTTCAATTTTATTTTCTAAAATTCCACCATTTTTCTCAATAATTTTATAAGATCCTATATTATCATCATCACAAGTAATTAATACTTTATCTTTTAAACCTATTTCTTTGGCTTTTTCTAATCCTAATTTTAAAGCCATTGTTCCATAACCCTGTTTCCAATATTTTGGATGAATACCATAACCAATATTTCCACCAAATTGCAAAAGTTTAGGAGTTAGTTCAGTTCGAATACTAATTCGCCCTATAAATTTGTCACCATCAACTATAAAATAATCATAAGATGGAACGTAATTAGGTTTTAATTTAGTTCTATCTCTACTATCTTTCATTTTTTGTATAATATCTATTTCATCAGGATTAAGAAACATTAGATCATGTTTCTTTATCAACCCTTCTTTTATTTTTTCAACAGATAAATTATATGCTTCTTTATACTCATCTAAATATCTTTCCTCGCCATCTATTAACTTTATCATATTCTCACCTCTAAACTTAAGATATTGTAATCGCTTTTATATTCTATATTATACTACTTTTTACAATGTTTTAATAGTGCAATAGATAAAATAAAATAATTATTGAAAATTTTATGATTAAAATGATAAAATGGAATTGTAAAATATATAAAGTTAAAAATAGGAGGTTATAATGGAAGAGTTAACAGTTGAACAATTGATGGAAAAATATCCATATTTAAGAAAAAGTGCAGAATTTACATTATTTACAACAAGAGAGGATGTAGAACAATTAAGGAATAGCGAAAAAGTTAAGGTTAATTCTGAAAATGTATCAATAGAATTTTTAAAAAGAATTTTAAATAATGATTTTTATTTTGAATATGCTTCAAGATACTTTAATGGTGATATAGATAACTTTGCAGTTTCTTATATTATAGGTGGAGATACAGGAGGCTTAATTTACTATAAAAAAAGCACAATTATAAAAGCTTTAGAGCAATTAATATCATCTGGACAAATTGTATTGCAACCTGACGAGCAACAAAAATTTGATAGTTTAAAAAATAGTATCTCATTTGAAAAATTTTTAGAAAAACATAAAGGAAATAATTATAATATAGATATTGATGGAAATAAGTATTCTATTCCTACTGAACAATTAATTTCTTTAATGCAATTACCTAATGAACAATTTGATAATTTATGTTCAAGTATTGATATAAAAGAAATAAATGGAATACCTAAGGAATATTTTATTTATGCTTCTTTTAAATTTTTTAAGGAAAATAATGCATTTGAAGAATATTTAATGCCTGATGTTGTTGCTAATCGTTATAGGGATATTGGATCATTACAAAAAATAGATTTACAAGCTATAAATAAACATTTAACAACAACTGATACTAAATATCAAAACATCAAAATAGATAGTAGTTTAGAACATGAAATTATTTCAGGAATTCCTGAAAATACTACTGATTTAGAAAAAGCAATTTATATTTATATAAAAATGTGTAAGTTACTGACTTATGATGAAGAATATTATGCGGTTAATCAGAAAGGTGTTGCTACAGAAAAACATAAGAGTACGGATTATATTTCATCAGTTACACTAGAAAATAATAAAGTTGTATGCTTTGAATTTAATTTAATATATTCAAAATTGTTAAATCAACTGGGTATTCATTTTAGTAGTAATTATAAAAATATGGTCGGAGAAGCATATGGAGCTGGACACGCAAACTTAGAATTTAGAGCAGATAAATTTTTGGTAAGTGCTGATTCAGTTACTTCTATACTTCAAGGAGATATTATGCAAGCAAAACTTAATCAACCATTAGTTGGATTAAAGTGCATTAATAAGAATCAACAAACACAACAAGAATTTAAACAAGCATTAACAAAAATGTATCAATTAGTTGCTCAACAAGAGAAAAGTTTGAGCGAAAGTAAACAAGTTGAACATATCCAAACATTAGATGAGTTATTAGAAGAATATTCACATATGACAAACAACATTCAAGATATTAGTTTAAATGAAAGACTATCAATTCTAGTTAGTAAAGTGAATTCAACTGGAATGATTGGAATTGATTCATTATCATACGTATTGCAATTAAGAAAAATTTTATTTACCGAAGAACAAAGAAAGAATAATATTGGCGTAACAATAGTAAGGAATAATGAACCATTCGAAGAAGGAAAAGTTGCTATGGCTAGTGCTATATTTACATTAAATAGTCAAAGTTTTGAAGAAAATCCTGAATTTAATGTTTATTATTATTTTAATCCTAATCATGTGCTTGTCCCTATTACAAAAGAAGAATTACAAACTGGATTTAATGATGGTAAACTTGAGTATGTTGAAAAAGGCGATCCAAGAATTCCTGGTATTATTGAAAATGGAGGAACGAAAAAATGATAGATAAACTTAAAATTATTACTGAAAAACATATAGAAGCAAATAAAGAAAATTATGAAGAATTAAAGAAATACAAGTTGATTAAAGATATATTAATTCAAAAAGATTGTTTCTTAAATATGAGTATTGAATATGCATATTCAATATTAAGGGATTTACAAATACCAGAAAACGAAATAAAAAATGTTTATACTCAATTAATAAGTCAAAATGAAAGATGATTCATGTTAATGAATCGTTTTTTATTATTCTTGATTGGTTAAGTGTTTATAAAAATCACTTACCCCTTTAGGTTTAGTATTTTATCCCACAACTTATTTTTGGATTTAATAACAATTTTATTATCTATAATCATTTCTACTTTTCGTATATTTTCGTCCCTTTTAGTTTTGACCATTAAATTTATCTTTCTTTGTAATTTTTACTAATTTCTATCTTCTATTTAATTATCAAATATTACTGATTCTTTTCTAACAAACAAAAAATCGACTCATAAGAATCGATTTCTATCTTGAAGTCTATCGACTTTTTTATAATTTGGAGGGCCCGACCGGATTTGAACCAGCGATCAGGGAGTTGCAGTCCCATGCCTTACCACTTGGCTACGAGCCCATATTGAAAGGACAATTAGATTATATCAAATATTTATTCTTAGTGCAATACTTCATCTATGATATTTTATGCTTTTTCCAGAAATAGAACGCAAAAAAATAGAGGAAACTCCCCTATTTTGCAATCACATCACAGATTAAATTAGAAACTTCGGTTGGATTTTCTATTGGTAATCCTGCGATCATTCTTGCTTCACTATATAGTATTTTGGTATATTTTTCAAATGTCTCTTTATCATTTTGATAAAGGTCTTTTAATTTATTCACAATTGGATGTTTCTCATTGATCTCTAATACCGTCTGTGCCTTCATATTTGGTGTATTTGGCATTGCTTCAAATACTTTCTGCATCTCAATAGAAATCTCTCCAACACTCGTCAAACAAACAGGATGAGATTTTAATTTATTCGTGAATCTTACTTCTTGAACTTCTTCAATTGTTTTCTGCATCTCTTTTAACATCTCATTATTCTCTTCATTGACTTTCTTCGTCTCTTCTTTTTCTTCCTCTGTTCCAAGATCTAAGTCATCTTTTTCAATATTCACAAACGCTTTTTTCTCATATTCATGAATTGCAGATAATACAAATTCATCGATATAATCTGTTAAATACAAGATGTCATAATCTTTTTCTTTGACTTGTTCTACCTGTGGTAAAGAATCTATTTTAGAAATAGAATTTCCTGTCGCATAATAGATCTTCTCTTGTCCCTCTTTCATATGTTCTACATATTCTTTTAATGTAACAAGCTTTTCTCTTTTTGAAGAATAGAACATGATTAAATCTTGTAACTTATCTTTATCTCTTCCATAATTATCATATACCCCATACTTTAGTTGCATTCCAAATGTATTGAAGAATGATTCATAAGTTTCGCGATCTTCTTTTAACATGGTTTCGAGTTCTTTACGAATTTTAGATTCAATATTTTTCGCAATTAAGTTAAGACTCTTTGATTTTTGTAACATCTCTCTGGAAATATTTAAAGATAAATCTTCAGTATCTACTACTCCTTTTACAAAACTAAAGTAATCTGGTAATAAGTCAGAACACTTCTCCATAATCAATACCCCACTGGCATATAGACTCAGTCCCTTTTCATAATCTTTTGTATAGAAATCATAAGGAGCATGACTTGGAATAAATAGAAGTCCTTTATAAGAACAAAGTCCCTCTACAGAAGTAGTAATTACTTTTAATGGTTTATCAAAGTCATTAAATTTATCCATGTAGAAATGATTGTAATCTTCTTCCGTAACCTCTTTTGGGTTTCTCTTCCAAAGAGGAATCATACTATTAATTGTTTCAATTTCTTCTTTCTCCTCATATTCATTCTTTTCTTGATCTTTTAATACTTGTTTTGTTACTTTCATTTTAATTGGGTAACGAATGTAATCAGAATATTTTTTAATCAATTCTTTTAATTCATATTCTTCTAAGTATTGGCTATAGTTTTCATCTTCTGTATCTGGTTTTAGATGAAGAGAGATTTTTGTTCCACATGTTTTCTTATCACACTCTTCAATACTGTATCCATCTACTCCTGTTGAAATCCAATGCCATCCATTTTTTTCTTTGGCAGTAGCAGATTTGGTTGTTACTTCGATGCAATCACTTACCATAAAAGCAGAATAAAATCCAACACCAAACTGTCCAATAATATCAATTTTATCTTGTTTTGACAGATTCTCTTTAAACTTCAAAGATCCACTTTGAGCAATGGTTCCTAAGTTATGTTCTAACTCTTCTTCCGTCATACCAATTCCATTGTCTTCAATGGTTAAAATACGATTCTCTTTATCATATGTGATATTGATCTCTAATTCTTCCCTTTTTACTTTTAACTTCTTGTCCGTTAATGATTGATAATATAATTTATCAAGAGCATCACTTGCATTAGAAATTAACTCTCTTAAGAATATTTCTTTATTTGTATAAATAGAATTAATCATCAAATCTAATAAACGTTTTGATTCTGATTTAAATGCTTTCTTTTTCATTTTTTCCACCATCTCCAAGTATAGTTATAACACCTTTTTTAGCAATTGTCAAGGATGAGTGCTAATGAATTTCTGTTCTAGGAATGAAAGCGGTATCATACGATATATTAGTAAAAACTGGGAGGGATCAATATGATAAATAAAAAAAGTGTTTGGTTTTTAACTTTGTTTAGTTTAATTCTTGTATTAAGTATTTATTACATTACGATGCCAAGTGAAATGTTACTCACAACCCGTGGTGATTATGAAAATAAAGAAACAGAAAAAGAATCAGAAGAGACAACTGAAGAAGAAACAGAAGTAACCATGAAAGAAAGTGACCTACTCACCTCTCTTCGTGTCGAAGCCAATGATGAAATGACAAAAGAAATGGAAGAGTTAAAAACAGTACTCAACAGTGAAGATGCGACAAGCGAAGAAAAAAATGATGCTTTTGAAAGAATGAAAGAACTCAATTCAATTCGTGGTGAAGAAGAATCACTAGAGAAAAAATTAAAAAGTGACTTAAAATTAGAGAGTTTTATTAAAATTGATGGAGATCAAATCCGTGTCGTTGTCAATACAGATTCACTAGATAAAACAAGTGCAAATAATATTATGAGAACGATACAAGCTGAATATGATAAAAAGATGTATATCTCTGTAAAGTTTCAAAAATAAAACCACACTTTCTATCAAACACACGCACCGTTTTCCTATTCTCACATAGAATACTATGAAGAAATAATTTCCACCCCAAGTATGGAAGTGAGGTATTATGAAAAAAAGTATTCTAACCAACCGAGAAAAAGAAGTATTTGATCTTTTAATTCAGAATCATACAACGAAAGATATCGCAGACAAATT
Source organism: uncultured Bacilli bacterium (assembly GCA_944332375.1). GTDB lineage: Bacteria > Bacillota_I > Bacilli_A > RF39 > UBA660 > UMGS2016. The sequence continues at coordinate 4,324 of CALVJU010000002.1, read as the reverse complement.
GGGGATTAGTGAGAAAACAGTCCGCAATCATATTTCTAATGTGATGCAGAAATTAGGTGTGAAAGGAAGAGCAAGTGCTATAGTGGAGCTATTAAAGCTTGGAGAAATTAATGTTTGAAAAAAAATCGCATGAACTTGCGATTTTTCTCATATCTTTAATTAGAGGTGACTACGATGCTAAAAAAAATCATAACAAAAAAAATACTTGTCAGTACTCTTTGTTTGATTGCTCTATTTCTGATCTATCTTGTTCCGAAAGAAACGATTTATACTTTAAAAGACATTGATCAAGAAGTCAACTATGTAGATCCATCAGAGAATCTAAAAACAGTCTTTTTATTAGATCAAGATGGAATGTTAGGAAAAACTGAATATGTCAGTGATGTGACAGATGAAAATGATGTAAACAGACAAGTCACAGATGCGATTTCTGTATTAATCAAAGATGGAGCCAATGAGAGTAAAGTGCCAAATGGATTTCAAGCCATCATACCAAGTGATACAAAAATTATTAGTAGTTCTTTTGAAGATGGCGTTTATAAAATTAATTTCTCTAGTGAATTATTAGATGTCAAGCAAGACTTAGAAGAAAAAGTAATTGAAGCCATTGTTTTTACCGCAACCAGCAACAAAAATGTCAAACAAGTAATTATTTATATTGATGGAGATATTCTCACTTATTTACCAAAATCGAAAACTTATCTTCCAGGAACACTTGATCGTAGTTTTGGCATCAATAAAACATTCGATATCAGTAGTACGGAAAATATTCAAAGTGTAATTGTCTATTTCTTAAAAGAATATAATCAAGAAGAATATTATGTTCCTGTCACAAAATATGTAAATGATACAAGAGAAAAAGTGAAGATCATTATCGATGAACTTTCTAGTAATCAAGTTTATCAAAGTAATTTGATGAGTTATTTAGATAGTAATACCAAATTAGAATCCGCAACTGTAGAAGACGATATTTTAACTCTGAATTTTAATGAAAGTATCTTGAGCAATTTAGAAGATGAACCGATTTTAGAAGAAGTCATTTATACCATCGCCCTATCTATTCAAGATAATTATGAAGTAAATCAGGTCTCTTTTGAGGTAAAAAACGAGGAAATTTGCAAAACAGTCTTAAAAACACTTGATTAAATGAATGAGATTGTAGTATAATTGTCTTGTTGCAAAACAAGACGTCTCAGTAGCTCAGCTGGATAGAGCAATGCCCTTCTAAGGCAGCGGTCGGGGGTTCGAATCCCTCCTGGGACACCATTTAGGTAATTAAAAGTCTTGATTTTCAAGGCTTTTTTCGCGCATAAAAAAACAACTCTGTACTAGCAGTTGTTTAATAAATAAAATTATGAGTGAATAGTTTGTTTAAGGTGATAAAATGTACGAATATAAGGAAATGGCTAAATATTATGATATTTTTTATAGTAATAAGTTATATGATAAGGAAGTTAAATTTTTAATATATTTAATATCTTCTAAAAAGAGTATTTTAGATGTTGGATGTGGTACAGGGATTCACATAAAATTACTTGAAGAAAAAGGATATCAAGTAGATGGATTGGATTTGAATAAAGAAATGTTAAATATTGCCAAGGGAAGAGTTTCGGGAACTTTGTATGAAGGAAATTTACTTGATTTTAAAATAGATAAAAAATATGATGTTATTATTTCAATGTTTGCTGTATTTAATCATTTAAAGAGTTACGAGGAATTTGAAAAGGGAATTATAAATTGTCTTGAACATTTAAAAGATAAAGGAATGCTTATTATTGATTTACATAATGGAAGAACTAGTGGAAAAAAAGAGAATAAATATGGAAATTGTATAAGAATAATGGATTGGAATTATGATGAGATTACTTCTAGAGAGTATACAAAAATTAATTATATAATTGATGATAAATCTTATCATGATACTCATGAATTTTTGATTTATAAGATTGATAAGATAAAAGAAATATTAAATAAATATAATTTAAATTATAGATTATATGAGAATTATTCATTTAGTGATGCAAATAAGATGAGTAAAAATATTGAGATAGTTATTAATAAATAGATGTATATTTTTTACACATTTTTTCTTTTAAGTAACTTAGTTGTAACTTTATATATCATATAATTGATTTGTAACAGAGGGGGAATTATATTGAAACTTCAAGGAAATCAAAAAGAAAGTTTTATTAATTTTTGGGAGTTTTTAGAAATACCAATGAATTCGCCAATTAGAGATATCAAAATAGCATTTGCTAGTAAATTTGAAAAAATTAAAAACTCTATTAATAGAGGAGAAAGTAATTATTCTCCAAAAGATTTAAAAACATGTATTAGTGCCTATGAAATACTAAGTAATCCGTATTCTAGGCTTTTGTATAATTGTGGAATAGTTGGTGAAGAACGTCCGAAAGATCCAGACTGGGATGCCTATTTTAGTGATGATGGTATATCTGATGAGGATCTATCAAAAGAGTGCAATCAAATTTTTCTTGAATGGCTATTATCTAAAGTAGACGAATATGAGAGTTTTGTAAAAGAAACTTGTATCAATGGATTATATTTTTTATTAGATTACAAAGAAATTGCAAATAGATTATATGGATTATTTATAAAAGAGAATGAAAAACAAGAAAAGATGGAACTACACAAAAAAAGGAAAAAGCCTATCTGTAATTAAGTTTTTATGATATATTATAGTTAGTTAATGTTTAATTACTAACTATTTCTTTTGTTCAAAGAGCTGTTGTACTTCTCTCTCAAACACCATCGGAAAATCTGTTCAAACTTTTGATATTGGAATCAATCAGAGATGATTGATTTTTTTGTTTCATACTTCATTTGTTAGGACCACGAATTCCTATTTATTTATATAGAAAATTGTATTTCCATTTCTTTTTATTTTTGATAAAATTTATGTAGTGCTTAAATTTCATAAGAAAATATAAACTTGGGGGTGACGATATGAATGATAAAAGTAAAAACGAATATAATGTATATATAGACGAATCTGGAGATGAAGGAATAAATAAAGGCTCAAAATATTTTATTTTGACTGCTATCATTGTAAAAAAGGAAAAAGATTTAGAAATATCTAGAACAGTTGATTTAATAAAAGAAAATTTAGAGATGTCAAAAAAAACTCAATTACATTGGAAGTTATTAAAAGGTATGCCAAATAAGAGAATGATTATGGATATGGTAAGTGAACTTGATATAACAATAATTAACGTCATTATCGATACTAAATGCATCCAGTTTATTCCGTCAAATAATATTTATCATTTTTTTAGTGGTTACTTATACGAAAGAATATGTTGGTATATGAATGATAATAATGGTGTGGCCAATATCAATATAAGTGCTAGAGGAAATTTATCAAAGGAGAAGCTTAGTAATTACTTAAATAGTAAAAATCATAAAAAGTTTAACATTGATACTAATTGCATAAGACAAATAAAGATAATTCCTAACGAAAGAAAAAAGCTTTTACAATTAGCAGATTGTTGCTGTAGTGCATTATTCCAAGCGCTTAAATATAATAATAATATCCATTTTGATTATATAAAAAGAATACAACATAAGTTATATTCTAAAGGCAACAATTTGTTAAGTTATGGGTTGAAACTAGTTCCATATGACAGTAATTCAATAGAACTTAAAAATTTAGTTAATTATTTAATAGCATCAAAAAAGTGAGCTTTCCCCTGACTGAAGGAACCCACAAGGCAAGCTTGCTGGTGTGAATTCATCGCACCCTTCAGTAACTCAGCGAACTACTCACCCACTGACTAAATATTATCAAAAAAATAATATCTTGTCAATTATATTATATGTAGAAATTTAAAAATGATACAAAAAATGTTTACCTTTGGTAAATATCTTTTTCGATGGCACCAGAGTGATCGTTACTCAAACTTTTTGAGTTAATATAAAAACTACTTTCAAAGCAAAATAAAGTACTATAGTTTTCTCATATGTAGAAAATATGCAAATAGATAGTATTCAGGTGATCACTAATGCTTACGAATTATTTGAATTTATTTATCGATCATGATTATCCCAAATTCATAGATAAATATTTCAATACAAAAACATTAAATAGAATGATTATACAAAGTTATATCGTCCATTATTTTTATATACTAGGTTTGATCATAGTCTTGTTCTTTTTTCTAACATATAAAACACAAAAAACTCATGAATTCATCTTAGAAGTAACATAACGTCTTTCTCCTGAAATAGAATATGTTGGTGTGGTTACTTGTTCCATTTCTAAATCCATTTTAATGGAATCAGAAAACATTTGAACAATTCGCTTTTC
>CALVJU010000001.1 GCA_944332375.1 uncultured Bacilli bacterium | reverse complement strand
TGATATAGAAAAGAAAAATGGTAAAAAATTAAGGGGATTATCACGTAATCAATATTGTATTGGTATTGGTTATGATGGTACTAATATTATAGCCATAGTTGAAGGATTCGGAAAAACTTCAAGTGACTTGACTAAATTAACTTTTATAAATCATATTGAAGAAAATTCAAGACTAATACATGATGATGAAAAAGCTCACCGTAAGCTTGTTAAGGAACTTAAACTTATTGATGAAAGTTATAGTTCTACATGGCTTAAGACAAAAACAGATAAAGAGAATCCTCTTAGGCCTATAAATCATCAATGTGATTTAATAAGGCAATTTTTAAATACCCATAGTGGTTTTGATAGAGATGATTTACAAGACTATTTAAATTTATATTGTTTTATGAATAGCAAGCCTAGAAATAAACTAGAAAAAGTAAACATACTATTAAAATTAGCATTAAATACTAAAGTAACTTTAAAATATAGAGATTTATTTGAAACTAAAGAAAAAGATGACTAATAGTATAATTAGCCACACTGTGCAAATAGTGATTTAAATTTAAATATATTGGTGTATGAAATGATTCATATTATTAAAAAGGGAGGTTTATCTAATGGAATATACTTTTGATCTTAATAATCGAGCATTTAATGCAATAAAAAATAATCAAAAAAGAATCGAGATACGTGCTACGAAAAATGGAGATGGCCAATTTGACTATTCCGTGATCAAGCCAAACGATTATATAAATTTCATATCTTATGATAAAGAAAAAATAAAGTGCATAGTGAAAGAAATAAATTGGTATAAATCAATAGAAGAACTATTAATGCTAGAAGGTACTAGATATACATTATCATCAACCAATGATTATAAAGAAGGTATTAAATCAATTAACAGTATAAATGGTTATCAAGAAGCAATAAAATGTAATGGTGTTTATGCCATTCATATAGAATATTTAAAATAGAAGTTGTTAGCTCGATTTTAACCTTGAAATTTTTTATGTTTAACATGTTATAATGAAATCAGAATTACATGTACAATAAGAGAAAGTTTAAAATATAGAAAAAAATGGTGGAAATAAACTACAAGCCATTGCATTTGAGGTAGAATATGTGGAAGATAGAAGAGATAAAACAAAAACAAGAATATGTAAGGGAAAGATTAAATCATTGTACGGATCCAAAAGAAAAAGAAAAACTGGAGTTGAGCCTAATTACATATAATGAACTTCTTTCCAACAGTGGAACTTTAAGATATACAAGAATTCCCAACTTGTTGGATAAATTAACAAAAGATAATTTTAGTAATAAAAAGGAAAAAGATTTGGCAAGATTAGAAGTAGAATTATTCTTTGGTGATGAGGCATATATCAGCGATGAATATTTGAATTTTTTGTTGCAATTGTGCGATCGTGTTTCAGAAAGAGAAGTGCCAGAACTAGATGAAGCTTTATTTGTGCCAATGGTTGTTACAAAAGAATCTTTGATAGAATTATCAAAAAAATTTTATGCCTCATTGCAAGATGAGGAAATATTAGAGTTAGCAAGCAAAGTGTTAAATGATGAATCTTCCATGAATTTTTCACATATTGCTCGAAGAGGTAGGAGTGATTGTAAAGGCTTGACTCTCAATGATTATATTTTTGATAAATCCTATATCAATGTTACAAGTCAAAACAATATTTTTGATTATCAAGTTTTTAATCACGAAGTGATGCATGGAATTGATTTTTATATGAGAAAGAAAGTACCTAGTGAAAACTATTATGGCTTTCACGAAGTCCCAACATATACCATTGATTATTTATTTCTGGATTATCTTGAAGAGAATGGACTAGATCCCAATCAAGTTCAAATGTTAAGATGTCAGAAAGATAATTACCTACATTTACTAGCAACACTTACAAAAACTCAGATTCGTAGTCAGTTAATCAGAGAATATGGAGTCAAGAATAGTAAGAATCCATCAATGGATCAAATAAGAAAAATATTAACGGTAGAGTTGAAAAAACAATTATTAGAGATTCAAGCTGGAATTATGGCTTATGGACTGAAAGAACAAATCAGAGAAAATAAAAAAATTGGAATTTCCCATTTAAAACAATTTATGAGAAATACAATTCCTAAAGATCAAACGCCAGATTTTTCTTATATTGGATTAAGCAATAATGAATTATTAAAATATAGTGAGCAAATTGGTAATTACTCTATGCAAAGTCAAGATCATATCAGTGTGAAAGGAAAATAATGAATAAATGAATGACTTGATTTTATAAAAAGATCATGGAATAATAAAGTTAGCTATACGATATGTTTGGAGGTATCAAGATGAATATGAATCAAATTGCTCTTGTTAGAGCAACCAATATTATTCCATTTGATGGAGTAATGAAACCACTTAGTAATGTTCCTTATCTGTGTAAAAATAGTAATGGGGAATTTTCTTTCGCGATCAGTAATTTACTTCGTGAACTTGGGATTCGTAAAAATTTTGACTGGTCTAGAATCGATGATGATGAATATAATGCAAGTTATAATCAACAATTAGAAGAATATCTTCCATATACTTCTGACTATAATTCTATGATTTTATTTTCGCTAAATGGAATCTGTCCTGATGACCATGAACATGGCTTTGGAAATAATATCTTTTCTAGTAAAAAATGTGGAATCATAGAACCTCTTGTTTCTCATATTGATCAAGTGATTTCTCTTGTTCCAACAGATACCGCCATCAAAGGGAATGTGACATTATCTCCAGATGCCATTATTTTAATTGAAAAGCAAACTTATGATTCTAAATTGACATCTCAGGAAAAGGAAGCCTTAAATCAATTAAATGTTACTGTAAAAACCTTTGAAGGAAGTTTAAAAGATGCGATTACACAGGAACTACAAATGAGTGGTAGGTATATTCCTGAAACGTTAAGTTTATCAAGAAGTGATGGTGGATATCTTCCATCAGAAACAAGTGAAGAACAAAAACAACTCATTCATCAAATTGCCACCACTTATGGAAAAGCACAAGCTTTATTCTTTCATATATTGACAGGAAAAGCAGATGACATTGATAAATTAGAAGATGTGAAAGATGAATTAGAAAAAAGTTGGAAAGTACAGGATTTTTACCTAGAAAACTTCTTATATGAATTACTTGTCGCCATGTCTGTACCAAAAGAAATTCTAGTAAAACTTCCATCTAATTTACACTCACGAGTGTACTTACAAAAAATATGTGAATACATCAAAGCGTTTGGAATAGAGCGTTATAAACAATTTTTAGATACTTATAACCAATTATTAGAACAAAAACAACAAGATGGAACATTACCAACTCCAAGTGAGATTATCTCAGATCCTTCTAAATCAATAAAAAACAGATGATAAAGAAGAATCACATCCTGACTTTAACTATTCTACAATTTTTTTTGATAAAAATTGAATAACATTTTAGGGGTTGATTTATCGTTATATTGTAGTACATCATTTATTAGATGTCATTGTAGAATTTGCGATTTATGATCAACTGCTTGGTATTTATCAAGAACTAGTTGTTGTTTTTGAAACTCGTACGGATTTTTAAAAGGAGGAAAACAAGATGAACTTTCAGATGATAGAGTTGAGTCAAACAAATTTAAAAGAACAAATGCAACAAGATGAAAATAGTGCTCTTCATCGTGAGATTGCAGTTATTTTACAAAATGATCAAAAACAGATTTTACTTCAAAAAAGGAGTGCCCAGAAAAAATCAAATCCCAATAAATGGGCTTTATTACATGGTCATGTAGAATCAGGTGAGGGATTTGTGGAAGCAGCACTTCGTGAATGTCAAGAAGAATTGGGCATAATAAAGACTCCACAAGATCTTCGACCATTCGCAAGACTATTTCAAAAAGAAGTCCATATTGTCTATTTCTTTCTTGCATCATGTAACTCTTTACCAGAACAATTTATTCTGCAAGAAGAAGAGGTAGATGAAGTTAAGTGGTTTTCTCTAGATGAAGTAATCTCTATGTTACAATCTCATGATGAAACACTCGTATATCACTCAGACAAACTTCCTTTATTTGAAGCTTTAAAAGAGTTGAATGAATAGGATAGAAATCAAACAAAACATATTTGTTTTTCTTTTTTCTTTTTACCATTTAAAAAGTACGATAAAATAATAGCCAAGATCTTGTGATACTTGGCTTTTCTCATGTATAATAAATCTGTAAAAGGAGGAGTTCGTTCATGATTCAAGTGAAACATGTAACAAAACAATTTATTAGAAATAAAAACAAACATCAAAAAGAATCATTTTATGCTGATGAAGATCTTACATTTGATGCAAAAGATGGGGAAATCATTGGAATCTTAGGACCCAATGGAGCAGGTAAGACAACACTATTACGTATGATTGCTGGTATATTAGAACCAACTAGTGGAACCATTACTTTTGATGGAAAAAAATACCAAGAAAATGAAATAGAAATCAAACAAAATATTGCTTACTTATCAGGAAATACTAAATTATATGATACATTATCTTGTTATGAATTATTAAAAATGTGTTGTGATATTTATGGTATCTCTGAACAAGATAGTCAAAAGAGAATTGAAGAAATTTCTAAAATATTAAAAATGGAACCATTTCTATACAATAAGATTGCTAACTTATCAACAGGTCAGACACAAAAAGTAAATATTGCCAGATGTTTTATTCACGATCCAAAATATTATATATTAGATGAAGCAACAACAGGATTAGATATTATCTCTAGTCAAATTATCTTAGATTTCATCAAAAAGGAAAAGAAGAGGGGAAAAACGATTCTCTATTCCACACATTACATGGAAGAAGCAGAAAATATTTGTGATCGTGTATTTATGATTCATAAAGGAAAAATGCTTCGTATGGGAACCCCAAAAGAAATTAAGAAAGAGACCAATACAACCAATTTACGTGATGCTTTCTTTCAATTGATCGGAGGTGCAAGCGATGAAGAATAATTTGTGGAATATCTTAAAAAAGGAGTTAAGAGAGTTATTCCGTGATAAAAAATCACTAGCAATGATGTTAGTTATCCCAATCTTTATTCCATTACTTGTAATTGGAATGTCTGCTTTATTCGAATCACAGACCAATAAGAGTGTAGAGGAGTTTAATCATATTGGATTTGCTTATTCTTTATCAGAGGAAGAAAAACAAATTGCGAAAGAAATGAAATTAGATGTCGTAGAGGGAAAAGAACAGGAATTAGAAAAAAAGTACCAAAATGAAGAGATTGATTTATATGTTACAAAAGAAGAGAATCACTATATCATCCACAGTGATGGATCAGACACCAGTAGCTATGCGACAACCTTAGTAGAAGAGTATTTTAATCTCTATAAACAAGTCTTACAACGTCAATATCTAGAGGACAGAAATGTAGATGCGAATGAAGTCATAAATGCAATTACAGTAGAAGAAAAGGTAGTAGAGGAAGAAAACTTCTTTGCGAATTATATTAAAAACTATGCTTTCTTATTTTTAATCATGGCCATTACCGTATCAGCAACCTATCCTGCAACAGATACAACAGCGGGAGAAAGGGAGAGAGGAACTTTAGAGACTTTACTTACTTTCCCAATTAAGAGTAGAGATATTATTGTTGGTAAATTCTTAAGCGTGACTACTTCCTCTGTGATTACAGGACTCATTAGTCTGATTCTTGCAATTCTCTCTCTTGCAATTTCCAAAGAACTCTTTTCTATTTATGAAGGAGTCGATGTCATGTATTCTATGACAAGTATCTTCTTTGCAGTGATCATCATTATTGTATATTCTTTCTTCATCAGTGGCTTATGTATTGCGATTGCTAGTACTTCAAAAACATTTAAAGAAGCACAAAGTGCATTGACACCTCTGACATTTGTCGCTCTATTTCCAGGAATGATCGCCTTTATGGTAGGAATGAATACAACACCATTGTTATCTATTATTCCATTCTTAAACTACACCTTGATCTTTACAGATATCAACAATGGAATCATCAATGGCCTTTCTATTTTCCTGATGATTGCATCGACGATTTTCTATATCGCACTTGTATTAGGATATATTATTCATCAATATAAATCTGAAAAAGTATTGTTTGCGAAATAAAAGAACGAATGAAATATTTCGTTTTTTTATTTTTGGTGGAGAATCATTTATCGGAGACACTTAGGATCTCTTCTGCTTTTCGTATGATAACGGTCTTCTTTTTAGATAACAATAACTAATAGCAGATCTCATTGTTTACAAACTGCGTTATGATAACTTTCATTTTGATGCACTGGACTTCGTGTCAGTTGTTTGATACAATATAGCTGAAAGGTAGTGGTATAGGATGACTTCATATGAAGAAAAAAAGAAGAAAAAATCAGATAAAATTAGAGAATGGTTGGAATATTTAGATAATAATAATGAAGATGATCTTCTTTGGATACAGAAGAATAGAGTTTATGCAAGCTCGGTTCCTGATTTATTATATTTAATGAAAAAAGAAAAACAAGATGATATAGTTGATAGGCAATATGAAATTGTTCGATCGGTTGTAACATACATAAATGAATTAAATCGTGAGAAAGTTTATAGTATTGTCAAACAATTAAAAGATTTAGAAGATGGTAAAACTATAAATGAAATTCATCGTGACTATGAGCAAAGTGTTTCTCAAGACAACGAAAAAACAACAGAAATAGAACAAAACCAGTTAAAAGAAAGTCATAATAAGTCAAATGGCGAAAAATTTGTTACTGCACTAGAAGAGTATGTAAAGAGGGAACAGCAAGAAGAGTTATATCAAATACAAGAGTTTGTTTCTTTAGCAGATGATTTCTCAATTCAGCTTAAGAGTGCTTCCATTTTGCCAATGGGACATTCTGATTATTATGATAATAGAATTGATATTGAAATATTTAGTGTTAAACATTATTCTATACAAATTGAAGAAAAAGAATATAGAATTAATTTTGAAGTATTAGGAAAGATAAAAGAAGTTATAGATAAAAATCTTGAAAAATTAATAAAATATTCCTTATCTCAAAATAAATCATCTGTGTTCGACAATAATTTTGAGGAAGAACTGAAAACGAGAACGATTTTAATTAAATACGGTAAATTAATTATTTCAATTGATGGACGAGTTGTAGGGGAAATAGGGGAATTTAGTAAAAAAATTATAAATGAAATTAAAGACATCATTATTCAAGCTAATATTATAGAGATAACAAACGAGAACGATACAATCAATCTGCTTGTAAAAAGAATAAAATCATTACCCAATGGAACGGAATTTACAATATCACAATTTGTTGATACGAACACAGATCAATTATTTTCTATTGCTATAGATACTTTCAAAAAATGTGAGGAAGAAGGCATTAAGATTAAAGCAAAATATGATAAAGATGCTATTGTTGGATTACCACAAAATTTACAACATATAAAAATTGATAATGAATGAAAAATGATTAATAATGATTCTTTCTTTTATTCATCATTACATGTGATAAAAATGATATGGAGCATGATTGTTCAATATCTTCTTACAAAAAGCGTTGAAATTCAACGTTTTTTTTGGTTCGTGTCTCGTAGTAGTTTATAACTTTCTTCAGAGTCGACTGATATAAAAATGAGTCTTACCCATCAAAAAAGTAGCATTCATTTTGTGCTACTTATACCTCTTTTTGATTTTATTTTACTTGTTTAATTTTTAATGAACAACTGCGAATAATGTTGATCCAAGCTTGCTGCCAATCTTTTTACCTTGTTATCATTTATTAAAGTGGTAGTGGTTTCTACATCTGGTTCATCATCCCAATCATATACACCATCCGATGTATGACTTTCTCTTAAAGTGAATGTTGATAAATCAATGTTTAATGATTTATTATATTTATCAAAGGCAATACGGAACAACGCTTCATATCCTTGAATTAATAACTTATAATTTGCACTTGCTAGATAATCGCCCTGGGCTGAACTGATTTGTAAGTTTCTATCTTGATGATACATAACAGCAATTCTTTTAGAAATGACATGATATAGTTCTAGCAATTCCTTTTTTATTGATTTCAGATGAATGACTGTTGATACATCAGTTTCAAGTAAATATTTATTGATATCTTTACATTGGCTAGGCCATTTTTGATGTTCAATTAATTTGTCTATATGACTTTCCCATATCATTTGAATTATTTGTGCTGCTATATATTTTCCTATTAGTAAATCATTTTCCTCTACATCAATAGTATCATCTATACTTCTTTTAGGTATATTTTCTAAATATTCTTCAATTAATTTTCTCATTTTGAATGTCTGTATTTTCTCCATAAAATATGTGTTAATTACACTTCTGTCATAGTAACTTAATTTATAATTGGCTTGAATCATAGAATCATGATTGGTTTTATCTTTTATCCTATCCATATGTGGTTCATGATACCAATCGATTCTATTTTTTCGTTCAAAAAAGCGATTGAATAGTTCTTCCTTTTCATATAGAACATCTTCCACTTCCATTCTTGATTCAAAAAAGTGTAAAAAATGAATAAATTCAGAAGTAGAAAAACTTGGTTCATATCCATGATCTGTTTTATAGATCATATATTCTACGATTAAATCATCTACTGTTAGTTTGTGTTCAATATTTATCATAAATCCTCCTTTTGTACTCATTATTATACCATGATCTCTCTTTGTTTTCTCATTTGTTTATAGTTTCAATCAAATTCATCATGACTTTTATGATTCTCATTTTGATATGATATACTTCAAATGATCAATTTGGTAACTTATCGGACAGTTTTTGGGTACTCAAAGCATAAAAAAACGAACTATTACTAGTTCGAACAGATTTCCCAATGGTTCGATAGTGGTACACGTTTGGAAATTTTTATTAAGGTTAATTTCTAATACAAGTATTATAACATTGAACTGAAGATATTAAATTTTTAATTTCTTGTAATCTTTAAATTAAAATCTATTTCTTCATCATCTACAATGCCTTGTTCAATAAATCTTATAATTTTTTTCACTTCATTAGTTGCTAAATTTCTCAAGTCATTATCATTCTTCACATTATCAAATGAAATAATTGAATTTTCGGGATATTCATAAATGATGTCAAATTTATCTCCACCTAATTGCTTTTTTAATTCCATACCAATTCTTCTTAAATGGGCTTGATTGGACACTAAAACTATTTTCTTATTATTTATTAAATTGTTATCTCTTAATATTTGTATAGAGTTAACAATATTTTCTTCGGTAGTAGTTGATTTATCATCGACTAAAATTTTATTTTCTGCTATTCCAAAATTTAGTAGAGCTTTTTTCATATATTCGGATTCATTAAAATTACCATTTACGCCAATCCCACCAGTTAATAGAATGGTATCAACTTTCTTGCTTTTTAAAATTTTAATTGCACAGTCTAACCTTTCGTCCAATAATGGTTTTAAATGGCATCCAAATATTATAAGACAATCAGCTTCTAAAAATTTGCTTTTTATTGTACTAAATAATACTTTTTTAATTATATCATCTGTTATATTTTGTGTGTTTATTTCAGTCAACCGCATCTTCTAATCCTCCATATCTATTTTTTTTAATACATTTTCAACATCATACCAATTTTTAACTATTCTAATATTAAAATTCATTATTTTTTTCATTTTGAGTAAAATATATTTGCTAAGATTTATAAAGGGCAATTTTTGTTGTAAATATTGTTGAAACTTATTCTTTAAACTTTCTTCAGCACTAATAATATCTTTTCCCAAATATATGAGGTTACAATATAAATATCATATTTAATTTTTCCAACACTGCATAACAACCATTTAATAAGGGTGCATTTTTATATAAATTTCTATATTGATAAACTTGTTTAAATTCATCTTCTGTACACTGTTATTGGCTCTGACAATAACGTAGTGTGTTATTCTTTTGGGCAACCGCTCACTTGTTTTCAAGCATATTTAATAATATACTTTTTATAGGGAATATCAGTTGTTGAGTGTCTATCTCTAATCTTTATAGGGAGGAGGTTGGATAAAGATGAAAACTAAGACTTTTATTATAAAAGTCCTTAAGCTCATTGCTATCATTTTATTTCTCCAATAATATAATAACACATCATTTCCCAAAAATGTATTTTTTTTGATTTTGGGAAATAGAAAAACAATGTTTTTTAGTACAATAATTTTCAAGGCAAAACCTCTAACTCCCTATATATTTTGACAAAATGTCAAAATATATAAATGAAAATGTAGGACTAATCTAGTTCTACATCTAAAATATATATAAAGCTCCTAAGTTTGAGCGAATTCTTCTCTGGTGGAAGTGACGTAGTAATCTACAACTTTTTCCTTGGAATAATAAATATAAAATTTAATGAAATTCGCACTTTTACTTAAATTATTTTTATATTTAAATATTTATAGTATAATTAATGCATAGGTAGGTGACAAAACAATGACTAATGAAGAGGCAAGATTATATTATGGTGAAAAATGTTATTCTTTAATAAAAAAGATATATGAATTTTGTAAAGAATCAGATTATGTTATATATCAACATGCAACTGACATAGAATCAGCAAATAACATAATTCAAAAAGGTTTTATTGTTCAATCTGGAGAAATTGACGATATTCCAACTAATATATTAAGAAATAAGCCTATTGCTTTTGAATATGATGATGAAGGAGTAAGAACATCTATTTATAATGGTGGTCGATGTGAAGTGCGTTTAAGCGGCATAAGAGATGAACTAGCTGATACACAACATTTTTTTGAAAATACTTATTGTAATTTAAATTTTGGTAGTCTTAGCAATCCAAATGTAAATAGAGGTGGATTTGGTGCAACATGTTTATTTGTTGTACCTAAGTACTTAACTGGTTCAAGAGAATATGTGCAATATGGCGTAACAGATTCTTATTTTGATGACTGGGAAGAACGACAGATACCAAAAACATATTTTGAAAGACACGTTATACCAACACAATTTTGCATAGGATATTTAGATGTTATTAACAAGAGATTCATTGCTAATCCTAATTTTCAATTTAATTATGGAGTAACAGATGAATTTGCACTTGGCACTGCGACTAGATCAGAAATAGATTTGTCAAGTGAACTTAATAAAATTAGTAGAAGAAAATAAAATATATAATTCACTTATCTGTAGTGAAAATGAATAATTACAACACTTTTCTTGCAAATTATTTCTTAACATGCATAACTTGTTATATAATTGATAATCCTCTTGATTCATAGCACTCAACTCCTTAAACTTCTATATAATAATCATAGCATAATTTTTGCGATTTTTCTTCTTAATAAGATTAAAATAGTTCCACAATATAGAGCTATCAAAACTCATTTATTGTATTTTATTTACTCTCGATTAAGTATTTATTATCTTCATTTACTTGTTGTTGTAATACTTCTAATTCCTTAACATTTTTATTATTTCTTAAAGATTCCATTTGATTTCTTGCTGATTCATTTAATTGAATAAGTCTATCAGATTGTTTTATATTCATTTTAATCAATTCTGAATTTGTGTTTTCTAAATTATTTAAAATTATTAAATGAAGTAAATCTGTATAATCCCTCATATTTCCATTTTTAGCAAGTTCTGGATTATCTTCACGCCATTCCTTAACAGTCATACCAAACAATGCAACATTTAATACATCAGCTTCATTTGCATATACAAACTTAATTTGTTGTTCTGTTAAAGTAGGAACAATATATTTTTTTATTGCGTCAGTATGAACAACATAATTTAGTTTAGATAATAGTCTATTTGCATGCCATTCAATTTTTTCTTGATATGTTTCATTTCTTTTTAATCTTTCAAATTCTTTAATTAAATATAATTTAAATTCAGGACTAATCCAACTAGCAAACTCGAAAGCAATATCACTTCTTGCAAAAGTTCCACCACCATATTTACCAGATTTAGAAATAATACCAATAGCATTTGTTTCCCTAATCCATTTTTGAGGGGACATAGTAAATGCATGTCTTCCTGCTTCGTTTTTAAACTGGTCGAATTCGACCACTTTAAAATTTTCATTATTTAATTCTTCCCATACACCTAGAAAAGAAATCGTTTCTTTATTTCTTAACCAATTTTTAACAACATCTGCTGGTGCTTCATCATTTTGAGTTTTTGCTAAATCTGTTAATGATATATATTCGTATCCATCAACTCTAACTACATTAATTTTACTACCTTTAACATCCATCTCTGATTGAATTATATTATTTTTCATAAGTTTCTCCTTTCTAAATTAGTCAATCGTGTCTAACCAATCTATTAATTTTTTCATCTAATATAATTTTACCATAGAATTATCGTTC